>ONIF01000298.1 GCA_900317795.1 uncultured Eubacteriales bacterium
TCAATTCGCTGATAGACAGTGTTGCAGGCAGTTTATTGAGTTTTGCCGGCATGGTGATATGCAAAAAGTTCTTTCCGACACATATAGTATATATCAGCATAACGGGCGGAGTTTTTCATAACATCGGGCAGTTGGCAGCCGCTTCAATCATAATGAATACTTTTCTTTCTTGGTATATGCCATACTTGATTATAGGCGGTATTTTGGCGGGACTGTTCAACGGCATTGTGTGTCAAAAACTGCTGAAATCAAGTTGGTTCAAAAATCGTTGACGCTGTAAAAAAAATTCCGCATATCCGTAATGCTGCATAAGTGACAAAAGGGACAGGAGTTATTTCCTGTCCTTTTTTGCTGCCCGTTTTTTTCTAACCTGTCGAAATTTATATACAAAAAATATATAATATTGAAAAAATATTTTGTCATTATGCACCCGCAATATCATTTTATGCGTATATATAGTTATAATAGTCTTTTTTGAAAGGAGTATATTTTATGAAGTACATAGCCCTGACATTCAAGAATATCAAAAAGTTTGTTATCCATCACCCTGTTATATTTACATTGTTCATCATGGTGCAAATCATTTGTTGCATAGCTGCTTTTATCACTTGCGGTATGGCTAACAATATGTATGCCGAAAATACAAAGGCAGAAAAATCTAATCACTTTTCTTTTCATTTTGAAACCAATGCCGATGAATATGAAAAAATGACACCGATATTTGAAAAAGATGAAAATGGCAATCTGGAACATTTTTATGTGGAAAATCGTGATGATATTTCCGATGTTTCAAAGAGGATATACGAAATAAAACATGAGGGCGTTGTTCCGATGTCTGAAATGCGTGTCTATATAAACACTTTTGTTGATATGCTCAATGAATACAGGCTGAAAGAGATAAATATGGGATTATATGACAGTGCAATTACAAATCTGAAAAAATTTCCCGATTATACTTTTGGTACGATATTTCCTGAAATTAACGACAGTAATATAGATAAAATATATCTCGATACAACAGATAAAATTATATTGGCACCATCTTTACAGGAAGGATTGGGATATAAAGTCGGGCAAACTTACAATATTCACGGATATGATTATAAATGTGTAGCGGAAAGAGAACATGGTGTTTTCATTCCATACAATGCACTTGATGATGAATTTGTCGTATATGGTATGATGGTTGCATTTGAAGATAAACTTACACAATCCGAAATAGATAAAGTGACAGATATATTTAATTCTGTATTCGGAACCCGTATAAAAAATATCTATCCTCCCGAGCCTTATGACCCTGCCGAAGTACAGCTTAATCAAATGGTATATGTCATATCGCTTGTTGTAATGGTGATAATACTGCTTGCAATCGCAAAATTTTATAATTATGTTTTATCCGACAGAAAAAACACATTGACGATATTAAGGCTTTGCGGTTGCACAAGGGGAAAAGTGCATATTATCTATATGCTTGAAATTTTTCTGACAATGATAGTCACATCTGCAATAGGTTTTGTACTGTTCAGGTTTGTATTTTTCAAAGGCATAGCGGAATTATACCCGTCTTTCAAGGATTTCTACACGGATATAGTTTATATTGCAGTTATGGCGGTTTATATCGTGCTTGCAATGATAATTATGGCATTTACTATTATTCCCTCTACAAAGGCAAGCATAACCGATATGAAACGGCAATAGAAAGGAGGTGACAAAATGAAGTACATAGCTTTGACATTCAAGAATATCAAAAAGTTTGTTGTACATCACCCCGTTATGTTCACGCTGTTTATTATGGTGCAGGTAATTTGTTGTGTTGCTGTTTTTATTACTTGCGGTATGGCGAATAATATGTATGCCGAAAATGAAAAAGTGGACGAATACTCAACTTTTGCATTTAATTTTTTCTTAAATGAAGAAGAATTGACTGAGTTGTTCAGTAACAGCTATATTGATGAGAACGGTAATGAATATTTTCTGCCGAAAGGTGAAAAGGATACTTCCGATGTTTCAAAACGTATTTATGAGGCTTATCGTGAGGGGGTTGTACCAATGCCCGAAATGCGTGAAAAGCTGGAAGAATTTATGAGCCTGGTGGAAAATAAATATACTCTGCACCATATCAGTTTACTTGTATATCCCAATAATAAAGCTGACGGTATGGGAGCGGAATATTTTGCAACTCGTATGCCGAATTTATCTTATGATGTACCCGATCTCAACAAGATGTACATAGATTCAAACGAAAAAATAATTGTAGCTCCCATGTCCCGCTCACCCGAATACGGTTATCATATCGGTGAAACGTATGAAATGAACGGATATGAATATAAATGCGTTGCCGAACGCAAGGGCATTGCGTTTATCCCGTACAATGCACTTGATGATAATTTTGTAGTGTTTCTTGCTTATTTCGGTTTTGAAGATAAGCTGACACAACAGAATATAGATGAACTTTCGCCTATATTCAGTTCTCTTTTTGACAAGAATATAAGCGGTGCTTTTCCGCCCGAACCGTATGAACCTTTTGAAGTACAGCTCAATCAAATGGTATATGTCATATCGCTTGTTGTAATGGTGATAATATTGCTTGCAATCGCAAAATTCTATAACTACGTTTTGTCAGACAGAAAAAATACATTGACAATATTGAGGTTGTGTGGCTGTACAAGGGGCAAAGTGCATATTATCTATATGCTTGAAATTTTTCTGACAATGATAGTCACATCTGCAATAGGGTTTGTGCTGTTCAAGTTTGCATTTTTCAAAGGCATAGCGGAATTATACCCGTCTTTCAAAGACTTCTACACGGATATAATTTACGTTGCAGTTCTGGCAGTTTATATTGTGCTTGCTATGATAATTATGACGTTTACGGTCATACCCTCTACAAAGGCAAGCATAAAAATTGAAATATTTTAAATACGGTTTTTATTCCGTGATAAAAAAGCCGCTTTTCAATATGCTTATCATATTGGAACTTGCCGCAATACTTGTTGTCGGAAATATGGCGATTGCCGCATATAACAGCCGTTCGGCTTTTTATGAGCCGTACAAGGATATTCTTACACAAGACGGTTTTGTTTTTATCGGAAAGGGACTTGGCGGTTATGACCAGGATTTGACGATAAAAAATATGTGTGACTCCTTTGAGGGAGATGTGACCGTGATAAATAACTACGGCTTTCAGATTTTAACAAATGATGATTGGATAGGCAAAAATGTTGTATCCATTGACAGCAGGATATTTTCAAAACTGAAATTGCCTGTTGTCGAGGGCAGGTGGGCAAATTCCGAAAAAACCAAAAACGGCGAAATAGAAGCGGTTATATTCAGGGGCAAGGATAAAGATGATGAAAGGGCAAGATTAGGCAGTGTGATAGAGGGGAAAATCAATGACAAGCCCTGCAAACTGAAAATTGTCGGAGTGATTGCGGAAGAACAATATGTTCCGTCACTTGCGGCAAACTTGCATATAAACAATATAAAAGGCAGTGTCATGAATTTCTATAATGTTCCGCTGACTTCAAGTTCGTGTTCATTTTTCGTGTCATCTTCGGCAGATGAAATATTGTCCGATCCGCACTTTATAGCAATGACTTTCAGCTTTATGTATTACAATTCTCCTCCGAGTGATGATATTCGCCAAAGAAATCAAGAGCAACTTATGGCAAACTCCAAACACTTGTCACCCCTTTCGGAATATAATAAAAACTCCCTCGATTACATCAATGAACAGTACATAAAACTGTTGCCGATATTGATATGTGTATTTGTGATAGTTTTAGCGGAATTGATATGTTCGGTTGCGATGAATACAAGAAGTCAAATGAGAAATTACGGCATATATTTTCTTTGCGGGTGTCGATGGAAAGACTGCCTGAAAATATCCCTGTCATACTCACTTATTATACTTATAGGTGGCTGTATAGTCGGTACAGCGGCATTTCTTGTATTCCAGAATTCAGAATATGCAGCCATGTTTGAACAGAACCTTGCAATGAATAATATCTATATAACACTCATCATAGCTGCTGTGATACTGATTTTATCGCTTGTAATACCATTCATGCAGATACATAAAACTTCACCTGTCGAAACGATAAAGGAAAATTAAAAAAATTCACTGATAATGCACCCAAGATGGTATTTCAACTGTTTATAAAAATAAAGAAATAAAATGCAAGGGAGTATAATATGTGGGTTTCATTGGTATTTAAGAACATCAAAACTTTCATGAAAACAAAAACAGTCTTGTTTTTGTTTATCGTTGTATCGCAGATTATTTGTATTATTGCAGCATTTGCTGTTGCAGGAATGGTTGACGCAGTCACGCCCGAACCCGAAGATGAGCGTTCCGATACGCAGAAAATGTTTTTCATATCATTCAATCCGAATAACGAAAGCAACCCTTATGCAGATTTTTTCGAATTATTTGACGAAAAAGAAAAAAAGTTTATATACATAGGCACTGACGAAAATGAAGTGAATAAAATAAGAGAAAAATTCCGAGAGATTGCTGACGAAGATATAGCAAATGTTCATACTATTGATACAAATCACAGTCAGAAATACATAAATATTGATAATCTTCATAATTTCAAAGAAATAAAGTCTAAAATGAATGAAGTTATCCAAACGGGAATGGACGACTTATTGTATTATGAAATGTATGGATACACCGATGATACGCAAGACACAAGTTTTTTGGCTATCGGAGGAGATGGTGAATGGCTGAAAAAATATCGTTCTGAAATTTACGGAAACGACAATAAAATTTCTGTCAAAAAAAGTCCCTATATTGACAGTCCCTATACAAATTTAAAGGAGGGCGACAAAATAACGATAGGAAATACAGAATATACCGTTTCGGAAGTAAAGGATAAAACAAATATGCCGCCTGATTCACAGACATCTTTGCGTTTTATGTACAATGCCATTGACGACAGTTTCAAAGTAAACACTATTCA
>ONIF01000347.1 GCA_900317795.1 uncultured Eubacteriales bacterium
TTTGCGTTTTACGGCATTGTTTTGTTCAAGGGTATAATTCTATCTTCTTGGCATTCGAACGCAATACAGAGCATTGTAGAGGCTCTACAGACGATTTTAAAACGCAAATACTCAAATGAACATGACAAAGTAATGAGGGAGAGTTGATTTGACACCCGACTGACCGTTTCTGCCGCCGATCAGCTTGTATGCAACAGACGGCTTGAAGTCGCTGATAAAATTATTGAGTGATACAGTTGGGTTATTTCCTGCTTTCACTTCTATCGGTATGACCTCTCCGTTTTTCTCTATCAGAAATTCTATTTCATGGTCGTTGTCAGGCTTGAAGTAGTAAAGCGTATATCCCTGCTTGATAAGACATTCAGAAATGATATTCTCATATATACCGCCCCTTGCGTTGCCCTTGATGGTGTCATTGAGAATGGCAAGCTTTGTTTCAAAACCATACATACAGCACAAAAGCCCTGTATCGTTGACATACAGCTTGAACTGATCTTCATTGGCATTTGCCATCAATGGAAGATACGGCTCATGTATATTATAGCAGGCATTGACTATCTCGGAATCTTTCAGCCACTGTACACTGCCACCGTATTTTCTTCTTGTCTTGCCTTTTTCAACGGTAGAATACTGAAATTTTTTAAGCTCTTTTGCAAGCTGTTTCGGAACGGCATCATAACACATACGGACAAGCTGTTTTTCCTTGCCTTTGGCGTGTTTGGCTATATCATCTCTGTATTCCGCAAGAATGTCATTCTGTATTTGTGCCACTCTGTTAAAGTCCTTGTGTTCCGCAAAATCGGCTACCGCTTCGGGCATTCCTCCGACAACCATAAATTCACGGAAAAGTGATTCATACTTGTTGTGAATGACTTCGGGTATGGTTTCTCCTGTTTCATAGTAGGAACGAAGAATATTTATCGCTTTGTCATCATAGCCATAAGCCCACAAAAATTCCTCGAAATCAAGGGAATACATGGTTATTTGCGATTCATAGCCTACGGGAATGGATTCAGGCACTTCTACATCATCGTCATCATCTTCCCCATAGGTCAGCCCCATGAGAGAGCCTGACGAAATCACATCAAAACGCATATCTTCCGCAAGAAATTTAATGGCAGTACGGGCATTTCCGCAACGCTGTATTTCATCAAGAAATATCAGGGTATTTCCTGGCACAAGGCTGAAATCACGGATATTCGCCGTCATTCTTTTCAGAATTTCTTCGGGTGTCAGATCGCCGTCAAATATGGATTTAAGAGCAGGCTGGCGGAAAAAGTCAATGCAAACAAAAGCCGCATACTCATTTTTGCCGAATTCCCTGATAATAAAGGATTTTCCTACCTGACGTGCACCTTTGACAAGAAGGCACTTTTTGATATTTTCATCATGTCGCTGCTGTTTCCAGGCAAGCAGTTTATCATACATTTTTCGTTTCAGCATTTTTCATTCCTCCAGATTAAGTATTTGCATTTATATTACATAAAATAAGAAGTGCTGTCAAGAAAATATTGCATAAAATAAGAAGTTTGATTTTATATTTTACGCATATTCTTAGAAAGTGGCAATTATTACGATAGTTTCAGTTATCTGTTACAGATAATTTGTTATCAGAATTCAAATTTACAAAAATAACACTATATGTGTTTTAAAATACATAATTCGAGTTAAAATATAACACTTTTTGCAGGAATTTTATCAACATAAATTTCATATTTTTGAGTTTTTTAGCTTGTAACACTTGTAACAGATTGTAACAGATAATTTTTCTTCATCTGTTACACAAAAAGTCCGCTTGTAGACTGGGTTTCAAGGGTTTGTAACAGATGTAACAGATAAATCCTATATATACAACTTTTTATTTATGCTATTAGACAACCGTCTATTAAATTTCAAAATTGCAAATTGCTCTATACATAAGCGTTTTATCTGTTACAAAATCGCTGTAATAGGCTTGTAGACTGGGTTTATCGGTGTAACAGATAAAAAAAAGCATCTGTTACAAACCTTAAAAAAAATGCTAAAAAGTCGCTTGATTACTGGTTTTTTTAGTGTAACAGATAAAATGCCTTTCATCTGTTACATCTGTTACAAAATGTCCACTCAGATGAACACTCAACAAAATGTGTTGATAAAATTCATAAAAAAGACGAGGTGCATATTTGGAACACCTCGTCTTTGATGTTTTTTTAGTTTCTTCCCTCGTCACAGGGGTAAATTTTTTTAGGAAGGTTTCTTACTCGTTTTACCTGATTGCCGGTTCTGACAAGTTGCGTTTCAATTCCCAGTCTATCCAATGCTTTACCGATAACTACCGCAGAATATGCCCTTAATTCCTGCTGCCATTCACACTTGAATTCAGTTATAGTCATCAATTTGTATTCAATGCGATAATATCCGTCACCTGTCATTGAGAGAATATCTTCCACTTCAACCTGTGATTTCAAGGGCTTTTCAAAGGTCGTATTGCGTGTATTAAGCGTCTGCAATTCATCAGCCGTCAGTCTGAATGCCTGTAAACCCTGTTTTTTGACAATTTCATGAATTTGCAGCCATAACTGGATTTCATCAAACTGCTGAAGTCTGGCAAGTTCAAA
>ONIF01000131.1 GCA_900317795.1 uncultured Eubacteriales bacterium
GAGAAAAGGATGAGGAGTCCGTTGTTGCTGCCAAACAGTATAAAAACATAGGCAAACAGTTGGATAAATTGCTTGCATTGCTGTCTGATACTGAATAATATACAAAAATAGAAACTGAAATTCTGTAATATCGCTGAAAATTTAGTTAATATATCAGAAAAATAACCATCAATTATGTAATATACGATATTTAGGGAGAGTGATATATCATGACTAATTTTGAAGAATTTTTAGCTGAACAAATGCAAGACGATGAATTTCGCAAGGAGTACGAAGAACTTGAACCGCATTTTGTGATTGTACAGGCTATAATAAATGCCTATAATGCAGGAATGACAAAAGAACGTTTAGTTGCCAAAATGGGCATATCCGAGAAATATATCAGTCAGCTTGAAAATGCTAATGCCAATCCGTCTGTGAAAACCTTAAAAAAATTAGCAACAGCTATGGGCAAAACGCTGAAAATTTCGTTTGTATAAAATCATCTCTCGATAGAAATAAAAAATCTGTCGGGAATTTTTATTCTTTTCATCGTTTAGTACATATTTTTGTACATATAAAATGTTACAATAATAAAAATAACTATAAGGAGTGAGAAAGTGTATAATGTCATAAAAGATTATTGTGAAAATGGAAGTGAAGTGGGATTGTTTTTAATGGATATGCCCACAGGTTCGGGTAAAACGCATTCTGTTTTGGAATATATTTTTACTGCTTGTCAACTTGAAGAAAATAAGCATAAAAAATTCTTTTTCATTACTCCTTTGAAAAAGAATTTGCCATTGGAAAATTTAAAAAAAATTTTTAATAAAAAAGGTAAATCCTATGAATTTGATAGAAAAGTGTTGTTTATTAATTCTGTTTCCGAAACGGTGATAGAAAATTATAGTTATGAAATTGAAAGAACAATTCCCGATGAAATAAAAAATACGCAGGAATTCATAAAGTTTAGAGAAGAATTGATGTTTTTGAAAAATAATCGCAGTAAACATGATGTAACTACCCAAAAGCTGATGTCAGGATTTGAAGAAAGATTTCGTGAAGAGATAGAGCCAAGTTTCAGAAAGATGTTATCAAATGTTTTAAAGAAATATGACAGTCCTGAACAGCGTCTTTTTGCAATTAAAACGGATAATAAATGGAAATGGGTGGGAAAACTTTATCCATCTGTATTTACCCGTGAAAAACAGATAATTTTTATGAGCATGGATAAATTTTTGCTCAAAAATGCAGCTATAATAGAGCCGTCTTATCCGTTTTTTGATATTATTGAAAATTCCATAATATTCATTGATGAGTTTGATTCCGTTAAGGAAACTATGCTTAAAAATATTATTCGGAACAATCTTCGTGACAGAATAGATTCTATCGAACTTTTCAGAACGATACATTCGGCACTCAAAACAAAAGAGTTTTCCTCTGAAGTAATGGAAATTTCAGAAAAACAGATTGAGGATATAAGAAAAAAAGCTGAAGAAATATATGAACGTTATTCACTTCAATTTGACCACCATACAGCAAAGAGTATTGAAGAACATGAGAAAAATTTTCTTTTTCAGGATTATCAGTTCCACTCGATATTCAATGGTGACAATCATTATGTTACAGTAGAAACTGATAAAAGTTCACGTATCAATATAATAAATTTTCTTCAGGAAAATCCGAGTTCTGAAACACAAAGTATTCCTACCATGCTTGGAGATATTCGTGTTTTTATTGACAGATTTAAAAAAGAGGTCAATGATCTTTCATACAGCTATATGCAGAGAAAAAATGAGCTTTCTTTGAACAGTAAAAATGAATTTACACATGAACAAGCAATACGTTCAGTGTTATCTTTATTCCGTATTGAAGAAAAGGAAAAAAATTATCTGACAGAACAAATTCTGACACATTCAAGGCATTTTAAGCGTAATAAACTTTCTGTATCGGATTTTGACCGAAGTGTTTATGAACATGGATTTCGTTATTATTTTTTTGAAAACGATAACAGTCATGATATGCAGACAAAAATAATGATGAGTGATTTCAGAGATACTCCGGAAAAAATACTTGTCAACATCTGTGAACGTGCAAAAGTAATAGGAATTTCTGCAACAGCGACTATTCCAACTGTTATAGGAAATTTTGATATTGATTATCTGCGTTTGCGATTGCATGACAAATTTTATCAGTTGCTTGAGGGAGAATATAAAAGACTTGAACAAGATTTTATAAGCAAACAAAGCGGATATGAAAAAATAAATATTTATGCAAAACTTATTGACAGCAACAATTATTCTCTCAAAATGTGGGATTCTGTCTTTGATGACGGAGAACTTGCAGAAAATATTTATAACAGAATAGAGCAAACAACTGATAAACTGTATGTAAAAGAACGCTATGTACGTATCGCAACAGCTTTTAAGGAATTTTTGCAACATGATGATATAAAATCAATGCTTTGTCTTTTAACAAAACACCCTGTCGAAAACGACAATGCACTTGATAAAAATCTTATTGAGGAAATTTTCCTTTATATTGGTGGTTATTCAGAAAAAGAAAAATTACCTGTTGCGTATCTGAAAAGTGCCGAATATGACAACGAAAAAAATAACATTATCTCACAGCTTGCTAAAGGCGAAAAGATATTTGTAATATCTACATTTCAGACTGTGGGAGCAGGACAGAACCTTCAATATCCTATTCCTGAAAATTTGAAAGGAAAATTGATATGTTCAAATCAATTTCCCCCGAGCAAAGAAAAAGATTTTGATGCTATTTATATTGATAAGCCTACTAATCTTTTTGTTAATCCTGAAAACAACTGGCAGGAAGATAATTTTGTGAAGTATCTGTTTCAAACAGAATTTTTGCAGGAAAGTGGCGAACTTTCCATTAAAGAAGCAATGGTTCATATCAGAAAAGCATTTCGTTGTTATGTGCATGAGAAAGTTTCCGAAGACTATGTCGCAAATGTACACCATTTGAAAAGTATCATTATGTATTCAACACGAACAGTTATACAGGCAATAGGCAGAATATGTCGCACTAATCAAAAAAATTCCAATATATATATCTTTGCCGATGCTCGTCTTTCAGACTATATTGATACTTCCGTGAGGAATAATCGTATCCTTAATTATGAATTTCTTGAACTTATAAAACTTATTCCTTACGAAAAGCCGACAACACATGAAGATGAAATTCTGAAAAATACAGCGTTACTCAATTCTAACCGTATTAGCAGAAAAATATACAGTATGCTTCAAAATAAATGGACGGATACAAATATACTCCAATGGAAAAAACTGCGTGAATACGTTATGATACATCCTACTGCCTCATTGATGGGAGAACAAGATGATATTATTATCAAGAATTACTATATTCCGTTGCCCTCAAAATCCAATATTCTTTATTACTCTCAAGATGATGATTTCAGAAATATCAAGATTTCCTTTACACAAGACAGTAATATTCATTTGGTCGAAAATGAAGAAAAAACCCGACTTGACAGACTTATGAAGTGGGATATACTCAAAAAGTATTTTTGTAAAAATAATTATGCAACAAAATTTGTACCTGATGATTATATTATGTCACCACCGCTTTGGAATAATATTTACAAAGGTGCACTCGGTGAAGTCGTTGGAAAGTTCTGGTTTGAGCATATATTTAATATTAGTCTTGAAGAAATAGATGATAATGAAACTTTTGAACTTTTTGACTTCAAGATACCCGAAAAGGATATTTATGTGGATTTCAAGAATTGGAATGAAACAACTAATATGGATTGGAATGAGATGGTTGACAAAATCGAGAAAAAAGCGAAAAAATGCAGTTGTGAGAATGTTATTGTTGCTAATATTATCACAAAAGATGAATATAAGATACAGAATTGTGTGAGGAATGATGTAAATCTCCTTATAATTCCGTCACTTTTGAGGGATAATGGAGAAATTTCAATAGACCAGAAAGCTGTAACAGAGATAAGGAGATACTTGAATGAGTACACCGATAAAAACGAATAAATTGGTATATAAACTCAATTATGATGAGATAGACAAAAAGTTTGATATTTTTGCTGTTAAGACATCTAAAAAATATTTTGAGTATGGTGCATATATTCTTGATGTACCTGTAATGGACGGAAATGTTAAAAGTGTACTCTTTGAAGGCGGAAATTGTTTTCATGTGCTTATGGAAAAAAATTATGAAAATAAGTATTTACTTCGTCAAGCAATAGATAAAACTTCCGATTTTGATACGATATCTTTTTCACAAATATCAAGCCGTGATATTGAAAATCATACTCTTTTACAGCTACTTCTTAACAGTTTGGGAAGTGCTTCTCATAAGCTCCTTCGCTTTAACAATCTGACAGGTCATTTCTATTGTTTTCACCCTAAATGGTTCGTCAGGAAGAATGATATTATATGGCAGGTATCTTGTTTGGACGTAAAAATTACACCTGAGTATAAATTGAAATTTGATGTAATAACATTTTCTTCCGAAAAACTTAGAAATAAGATTAAGTTTACAAGCCGTAAGTTTGAAGATTATCCCAAGTATGTTATTTCGGCGACTCATAATACCCTTAAAAGAAAAACATCTGATGACGAGGGAACTGTATATATCCAGAGACAGATTGAAGGACAAAAAAAGAATATTGAATTTATTGATGTATATCAGCTTGATAAGTTTAATGCAACAAAAATGGGTGTTGTTTCGGATATTATGAAAAAATTCAATAAAAAGTTTAAAGGACTTGCAGAAATCGACTTTGAATGCATATCGGAATATACTTCACTTGATTATGACAATAAAAAAGCTAAAGAGAATAAGATTTTAATTGAAAGTGAGTTAAAAAACAGAAATCTTTGTATAGTTGACGGCATAGGAGATAATGCTTCACATGACTTATGCAACAGAATACAAAATTTATTACTTGACGAATATAATATTTCCGTTCCAATCGTGAAAGATATTATGAAAGATCACCTAAATTTGTACCTTATACATAACAAAGAGTATTATTTTGGTGAAGCTGATCCATATAAAAAACAATATGACGGAATTTCGATACAACATATCACTCTTGAAGATTTTAACAATAGTAAATTGAAATTCCCTCTTTCTACTGTTATACACGAATTATTGATTAAATCCGATTTACAGGAAAGAAGAATCCGTTTGTTCGATTGGTCATCTCTGGGGTTTGAAGAAGATATGACTTTTGGAATGGCAACAGGTGACAAGAAAAATCAGCATTATTTCTTCATGAACATACATCCCGATGGCAGTTTTGATATAACAGAGCAGATAAATGATTTATTCAGCCGTTCAATTTATAGTGAATGTATTGATATATTTCGGGCACAAATCAGTTCAAAAAGTGATGAAACAATAAAGGGAATTGTTTTTGACAGCAAGGGTAATATAAATATAATCAAGGATACGCAATGGGTAACTATTCCCGAAATATTCAAAATACGTTATGAACTTGAAAACGGAAATACCAAACTCAGAAATGAAGAAAAGCGTACAGAACTTTTTTATGATATTCTTGACATAAAACAATTCATATACAATAACGAAGAACATTACTTTGCAGGATATATGGGACATGGCATTAAGCCAACATTGAAATGTGCAGTACATATTCGTAAATTTGAAAAATATCAAAATGCACCGAGTCTTCTTACAAAAATTTTACCGTTGATGTATGTTACTTTTGTTCGTAACAATCAGCTTACAGTTATTCCTTTCCCGTTCAAATATTTGCGTGAACATATAAATTCTTTACCAAAAAGCAAGGAGAGTTGAAACTAT
>ONIF01000236.1 GCA_900317795.1 uncultured Eubacteriales bacterium
TGATGAAGTATGATAATGTGTTGGGAAATCTTTATCCTGAAGAAGTGGTCGGAATGTATGAAAAATATCTCAATCAAACCGCTGTTCAGACTGCCGACAGAAAAACATATCAGGAATGGGTAAGCATATTGAAGCGTATGAAGAAATTTACAGGCGGTGAAAGTGCGGTTGAGAAAATCAAAGCCGACTGGCAGGTAAAATATAAAAACAGACGTGCCCTTATGGATGAGTTAAAGAAAGCATAAATGATGTGGTTCTGTTGTATAGACCGGTTCTGATTTGGTTCTAAAAAGTTCTGAAACGATATGGATAGGGTAAAAAAATGTACATAGTCATTTCTTTAAAAGATATAAAAGTACTGATTTCAAGCTGATATACGCTGACAGCTATTGAATGGGAATGATAAAAAAATGACGGGAAGCCGCATGATAAGCGGTTTCCCGTTTTTTGTGTCTATATTTTGTATATCAAGATGGCGGTATTCTTGTATGACACACGCACCTGTGAATACATTCTATAATTTTTTTTGAAAAAAGTATTGACAAATAAACTCGCATGACACACGCACCTGTGAATACATTCTTGACGAAAAAACATTGACAGAAAGATTTGACAACTCGCATGACACACGCACCTGTGAATACATTCAACGGCAGAGGAATTTGAGAAAATCACGGGTGACTCGCATGACACACGCACCTGTGAATACATTCGCAGGCTGTCAAGAAAACCCGTACCGAACTCAAACTCGCATGACACACGCACCTGTGAATACATTCATGACTTGGGCGGTTTCGTAGAGAGTATCTGCAAACTCGCATGACACACGCACCTGTGAATACATTCATTGATGACTTATAATATAATCTCCACAGGCTCACTCGCATGACACACGCACCTGTGAATACATTCAGCGAAAGTGACGAATATCAATGTGCACACGGATTAATATGTGTGCAGTTTACCTTACCGAGTGTATCTGATGCTGAAAAAATTCAGTCTTATTCATACTTTCTCGATTTTCGGACGCCGAGTCGCCCGTAAAAGAAGTGCGAACCCATCGGTGTTTTTAGGTACACCCTATGTTCGCATCAGATTTTAATTCCTGTTCGATTATCATATCAATATTTTCTATGCTGATATTCTGACTTGCATTATAATCAGCGTTACATTCAAAACCGCATTTCAGACAAAGAAAATGTGCTTGTGTTTTTCTGTTCTCCTTGTCAATGTATCCGCATTTACTGCATCTTTGACTTGTGTACTTCGGTTTTATCAGCTTGAATTTGATACCGTTCTCTTCTGCTTTGTATTTAATTTTTGTCTGAAGGTCATAATATGTCCAATTTTTCAAAAAACGGTCTGCATCAGCAGTTATGCCTGTCAGTTCTTCCATCTGAATGACACCGCAATTATTTTTTAACGCATAATCAATCAGTGCTTTGCTGTATTTATGATTGATTGTATCACGGAATCTTGCGATTTTGTCACTGATGTTATAGGCAGGCTTGTTACGGCACTTGATACCGTGACCTTTTCTGCCTTCACCGCAATTTTTGCCCTGTTTCAGCATAGAAAGCTTTCTTGCTTCCACTGTTCTTCTGAATTTTTCTATTTCACCGCCGTGAATCGTAAAGCGAGCATAATCACCATAAACAGATGCACACATTGGATAGGCGATACCCAAATCAACACCAAGAATTTTATGTATGTCAAGGCTATCATTTTTACTCGCAGAAAAGGAATAGCAAAGATTTATGTACCATTGTTTCTTTTTCCTGTCGTAAAACATTTCACTTTCCGATATTTTATATTCGTTTGACAAACATCTCTGAATGATAGTTTCGGCAGATTTATCACGAATCCAAAATTTGAAACGAATCATTGTACTTGCAAAGTCATGTTCCTTTGCATAAGGACTATTGACGAGCTTGATGTTTGCAAAATATTGTCCGCCTATATATTCAATACGCACCGATTGGTTATGCAACGACAGAGGCTGGTCTGACTTATAGCTGATAACGGACTTTACTCCTTTTATCATATCTGCTTTTGCATTTTTGAATTCTTTTATAGCATTTCTTATAGTAGATGACCTATTTACCGAATACAAATCACTGCTATTTTTTAGCTTGTCATTGACATATCCGTCTAATGTATAGGACAGGATTTCTTTTTCAGAGGGATAGGCATGATGTTCTTTGTAGTAATCACTTGAAAAATTCTGATATTCCCAACAGTATTGGATAGTCTTATTCTTGATAGTTCGGGTTTGTTTTTGTAATTCCCAAAGTAATTTATTGATATCCTGATAGTTGACGGGATCTCCTTTTTTGTCTGTGTGTTCGGAAATCAAATATATACGCACAACTTTATTCATTGAAACACCTGCCTTTAAAGTAAACTTTCAATTATATTATATCATTCATAATTCAAATGTCAATCGCAATTTATAGCGAAAATAAGAACAGACGAATTTTTACTTTCAGCAAATATTATCTTCATCACGAAATGAAGAGAGGGGCAAAAGCTGCAGGAGTGAAGAAAATCCGTCTGCATGATTTGCGGCATTCAAGTTGTGCGTTGTTGATACATCTCGGATATTCGCCTATTCAGATTGCCGAAAGATTGGGACATGAAAGCATCACGATTACGGAAAGGTATGCACATCTTTATCCGTCAGTGCAAAGGCAGATGGCGGCAAGTCTTGATGATGCGTTCAGAAACAAAGAGGGAAATGACGATGAAAGCGGAAAAAATCAAAAGCAGGATTTACAGAAAGCAGACAACGGAACCGAAACCAAAAAAGAAGAATGAAAAAAATCGCAAGCGTAATATGTGTATCAATTTTCATGTATCGGAAACTGAAAAGAACCTGATTGAAAAAAGAATTGCTCTTTCAGGCATGACGAAAGTAAAGTTTTTTATAGAGAGTTGCCTGTATCAAGCAATTCTTGTAAAGGGCAATATCCGAACTTTTGATAAAATCAGAGAAAGGCTGTCTGCCATAGAAAGCAAACTTTCCGATATGGAGGAAAATCCGAAATTGACAAGAGAGGAACTTTTGGAGCTTCGTACAATTCTTGAGATGCTGAAATTCATATATAAACGAGAAAAGTAGTACATTTGATTTTGAAATTCGGGTGAGCACAGCGATTTTGGTTTTGACGGAGTGGCAAAATGGAAAAGGGTGTGGGGAATTCACCACCAAGCAGATTTGTATATCCTTTGGATAGCACAAATCTATGCTTGCTAATCCCCGATACCTCAAAGTCATATTTTTTGAAAAAATATGGTAAAAAGTGCCTATTTTTAGAGGCATTAAAAAAATAAATGGGAATGGAGAGTGAAAAAAGATGAAACCTGAGAAGAAAACAGAGCAAATTTTAATAAGAGTGACACCTTCAGAAAAGAAACAGATTACCAAAAATGCTGCGGCAGCACACATGAGCATATCGGCATACTTGGCAAGAGTGGCTGAGGAGAAAAAAGTCGTTGCGTTGGATAATCTCCCACAACTGATTTATCAAGTTATGAAAATCGGTGTCAACATCAATCAGATTGCCTACATAGGCAACAGTCAGCGAATTCTTTACAAAGAACAGTTGCTTGCAGTTGTCAATCAGATGGAAGAAGTTAAGAAAATTCTTAGAAAAATCCTTGCAGCGATTTATGATGAAAAGGAGTGCAGTATCAGAACGCTCGAAAAGAAAATTGAA
>ONIF01000283.1 GCA_900317795.1 uncultured Eubacteriales bacterium
GTAAATCTCTTTGATTCGTCACGGTAGTAAACGGTTTCATCAAGGTAGTAGTCGTCTTTAAAATAGACGTTGGAGTCATCTCCGACATATCCGTAACTCCTCAGACTGTTGAAAGATTCATTATATTGTTCTTCATCGTAATCATAAGTGCTTGAATAGTCATAGTTATAATCATAATCATCTAAGTATTCATAATTGTCTGCATACTCATCATAGCTGTATTCATCATCTAATGATATGTCGCTGTTGTCTGCAAAGACTGTCATATTGCCAAATATAAGCGTGAATGCAATCAGGGCTGAAATAAAAATTCTTTTTTTCATCTGAAAAAGTAACCTCCCCCGAAGATAATGCCTGCAACGGCAAGACCTGCCGTAAGACAGCCTATGATAAGTTTAGTGAAAGAAACGGGAAGTTGCCCTGCAATTTTTCCTGTCTGACCGTTGATTGCATATTCCCAAACTTTGCCCTCGTAGTTGAACGTCATGAACCATACAGGCAAAAGCATATATCTCCAGCTTAATGTATTTACTTTGTCATTTTGATGTAAGCTTTTGACAGCTTGATAGTGAATAGTGCCGTTTGCAATGTCTTTGTTGTTGGCAAACATTCTTTCTTTGATTCTGGGGAGCATACGTTCTTTATCAACGTCATATTTATCTGCAAAAAATCCGCTTAAATATGCCATGTTAAAGGGCTTTGCCTGTTTATAGTCAAAAGGCTCGATTGACTCCATGAGAGCGTCCTCAATTTTTCTTGAACCGTCTGCGGGAATGCCCTCGTAATTGACGGTTATATCTCTTTCCACTTTATACTGGCTTGTTTCGGTATATCTGTAATCGCCCTGAGTCCAGTGACGATAGTTTTCGCAGTAAGCCTCTACATGAGAAGATGTCGAGGAGTTTGCCACCCAGAAAGGCACATACAAGCCTGTCAATTTTTCTATCTGCATAGAGGAAGTGAGATTGTTGGGAGCAAATAATTTGCCTTTTGCCCAGGTTTTGAAGATGTCAACAGCCTTGTCCCTGTTGAAAGCGAAGGGCAGAACCATAGAGGGTTTATATTGACCGTCAACACGTCCTTTTAAAATAACGGGGTTATGGCAGTAATAGCAGAAAGAGGCAGCGGTATTTTCGTCACTGACGATTTCCGCACCGCAGCTTGGACAGGAATAAAGTCTTGATTCCTCCTCAAAGGCGGTACGTTCATTGATTTCTTCTTGTGACAATTCATCTTCGGGGGGGATATGGTCTGCACCCTGGAAATATTCATCATAAATTTCCTGCTGTTTTTTCATATAGTCGTTGACTTGTTTTTCCGTAAATTCACTGCGGCAGTATTCACAGGTGAATTTCTGCACATCGGGCGAGAATTTCAGGTCAGCGTTACAGTTCGGGCAGTGAAATTGTTTAGCCGAATTGCTCATAAAAACATTCCTCCATCAATCTTATGATTAAATGATACTACAAATATACATATATTGTCAATCAAAAAAAAGCCGCTTTTCCGAGAAAAAAGTATCGGAAAAGCAGCTTTTTAAAGAAATTAGTCGCAGTCGGAGGTGCATTTTACAATATAGAGCATGGATACAAGCATGAATACAAAGAAGAAGAATACAAGTCCGACTATGACAGCGGATAAAACAGAACCTGCCGTAAGGGTGACGGAAACAGCGATAATGGAAGAAAGGACAGTTCCCAAAACTCCGAAAAACAATCCGCCCTTATTGCATTTGATACAGGTTTTGATTTTTGAACCGCACGGTGATACAGCCGATGCGATGATGATTGTAAATAAAAATACAGTGGAGGTTATGAGTGCGGCAAGTGCGGCAGTAAAGGGAGCTGTCAATATTTCATTGACGAAAAGCAGCACTCCCGCAGCAGCGGCAACAATACCGCTTATGATGCCGATAAGCACCATTATTCCCGACATACATTGGGGACATTCGTTATTTTTTTCATTCGGGCATTTGTCGTAATTGCATAACATAAAATTCAACTCCATAAAAAATTTATATTTCTGTCAGACTATCCACGAAAATTATTTTTTCTTCCCTTAGCATTATATGAATGGAATTGAAGAATGTTACAATTTTTTTTACAAAGCCCCTGCAATAGCGACAGCAATGCATATAATATTATCTGCACCGTTTTCACGGAGTACACGACAGCATTCCGCCAAAGTATTGCCCGTTGTAGCGATGTCGTCAACAAGCAGGATATTTTTCCCTTTTATGTATTCTGTATTTTGGGGCATATAAATGCCTTTTACATTTTCCACTCTTTCGGCAAAATCAAGGTCATGCTGATTTTTATTTTGACGTATTTTTATAAGCAAAGGCATGACGGGTTTATCAAGGCTTTCACCGACAAGTTTGGCAACAGTTTCCGACTGGTTGAAGCCACGTTCATTTTTTCTTATTTTGGAGAGAGGCACAAATGTTATTGTATCGAATTTATCGGAAATGCCATAATACTCTATTGTACGGCAGAGGGCTTTGGCATAGCTTTTTGCGTTGAAAGAGATACCCTTGAATTTGAAATCAATCATAGAATTTCTTATTTTAGACTCATAGGCGAAAGGTGCAATACACCGAATGCCGACAGAGGTCACGACATTTTTCGGCACTTTTGGCATTCTTTCAAAGCACTCCCGACATTCCGTCATATCGGGAGTTATGATTGTTTTGCAGTAGGGGCATTGATTGGGAAAAAATGCCGACACCATAAAATCAATGAATTTACTTTTCATGGCTTGATTTTTTATACGGCTCTTTAATATCCGTTCTGTTGAGCAGATAGTCAACACTTGTATTGTAAATATCGGCTATTCTGCACAAAGTTTCGGGTGTCATTGAATTAACACCGTTTTCATAGGCGGAATAGGTACGCCTGTTGATATGGAGTATGTCTGCAATTTGCTGTTGTGTCATATCTTTATCTTCCCGAAGGTCTTTTATTCTGCGGTATGTCATGTTAATCACCGAATATATATAGTAAACGTCACTGAAAATTTCCTTTTGTCATTCTGAGGAACGAAGTGACGAAGAATCTTTCAAAGATTCCTCGCTTCGCTCGGAATGACATAG
>ONIF01000023.1 GCA_900317795.1 uncultured Eubacteriales bacterium
CAACTGCCAAAAACTATATTTTTCATTGAATTTATTTTACAAATATGTTATTATATAGCAAACGACAAAATAAATCGCCCTATGTCATTTCGAGCGAAGTGAGGAATCTTTGAAAGATTCTTCGTCACTTCGTTCCTCAGAATGACAAAAGGAATTTTTCAGTGACGTTTACTATTATAAGTAAATTTTTGGAAAGGAAGATATTATGAAAGTTCTTATTTTTTCGGCAACAACGGGCGGTGGTCATATGAGAGCCGCCAATGCTATCAAAGAATATATTATGGCAAAACAACCCGACTCCGTTGTACGCATAGAAGATACGATTGAATATGCAAGCCCTTTTTTGAATAAAGCGGTGACCGAGGGTTATGTATATATGGCTACAAAAACTCCCAAAATGTACGGCACTTTCTACAAGACCATTGACAAGGAAACTCCCATGAACAAGACTTTTGAAATTGCCGTAAAGCAGTACAGAAAAAAATTCATGCCTATGATATACGACTTTGCACCCGATATTATTGTAACAACCCACCCGATAGGTACTGAAATGGCTTCTGCAATCAAAATCAAGGAAAATATCAACATTCCCATAATAAGCATTGTAACAGACTTTGCCGCACATCAGACTTATGTAAGTGATGGTGTTGACGCTTATATTGTGTCAAGTGCCGAAATGATTGGGCAAATGATGCTGAGAGGTGTTGACGGTGACAAAATCTTCCCTTACGGAATACCCGTGAAACAGGAGTTCTTTAAAAGGATAGATAAAAAAACCGCTATGGAAAGTGAGGGACTTAATCCAGATGTTCCCACCATTCTCATTATGGCAGGCAGTTTCGGTGTGACAGACGTACTTAAAGTGTATCATAAAATCGTAAAGTCCCCCTGTGATTTCCAGATAGTCGCTATCACGGGCAAAAACGAAAAGCTTTATGAAACATTTGTGAAATATCTCAGCAAGCTCACTTTGAACAATACTTTATTTGAATTTGACCTCCAAAAACCCGAGGGCTTTAAATCAAGCATGAAGCTTTCCCGTCACAAAAAGCCCTTTAAGCCTACCAAACTCCTTTACTACACAAATGAAGTTGAAAAATATATGCAAATAGCCGACCTCATCGTTACAAAACCCGGCGGTCTTACCGTCAGTGAGTCCATTGCAACAGTTCTGCCTATGGGCATATTTAAAGCAATTCCCGGTCAGGAAGAACAAAATGCCGATTATCTCATAAGAAACGGCATGGCTGTGCGTATCGAAAAAACCAATCAATGTACACAAACTATTACAGACCTTCTCTCTCACCCCCAAAAGCTTGAACAAATGCGTCAGTCTATCGAAAAATGCTCATGCGGAAATTCCTCCGAACATATTTACGGACTTATGCAGGAACTTATTGAAGAATATTCCAAAAAAGAATAAAAATACAGCAGTCTGCCGTCATTTTCATGCGACAGACTGCTTTTTTTATCAGCCTATAAATCCCAAAACCTCTACACTTCTTGAAATAAAGCCGTCAAGTTCCTCTGCTGTCAATTTACGCTGGCTTATCAAGGCAAGGTCATATATGTGTTTGCAAAGAAGTTCCTGCTTTTCGCTGTCAAGGGCAGGTAATTTCTTTACAACACTGTTATCCGTATTGACAATAAGCGTTTCCGATGCAGGTCCCGCATTTCCGAACATATTGCCATATATCTTACTTATATCACTCATGCGTCTTTCATATTCATTTATCGTGATAATAGCCGGGGTATCCGATGTTTTCAATGCCTGTGCAGTCACCGTCAGTTTCTCTTTATTCAACGCTTTTTTGAATATCTCCACGACTGCCTCACCAATGACATCAGAACCCTCTGTTTTGAGAGCCTCGCCTATTTCGGAATCTATTCTTACAAACTTTGTATCTGTTTCTTTATATTCAAGGAATGATACAAAATGTGCGTCTATATTGTGTTCCAATATGATTGCGTCAAGTCCGTTGTCTTTGAACATCTTCACATACTGTGACTGCTCGTCAACACTTGATACATAATAAACTTTATTGCCCTGCTTCGGCAATTCAGAAAATGTCTTATAATCCCCGTTTATGCTCTTGTAAAGCATAATATCCTTTACTTTATCATAAAACTTTTCTTCTTTGATACAGCCGAATTTAATAAACGGTGAAATGTCGTCCCAATAGCTTTCATAGCTCTTGCGTTCATTCTTAAATACAGATGTCAGCTTATCGGCAACTTTTTTAGTGATATGTTTTGAAATCTTTGCCACTTCCCCGTCATTCTGCAAGAAAGACCTTGATACATTCAACGGCAAATCGGGACAATCTATAACGCCTTTCAAAAGCATGAGAAATTCCGGTACAACTTCTTTTATATTATCCGCTATATAAACCTGATTTGAGAAAAGCTTTATCTCTCCCGGCATTACCTGCAATTTATCCGTCTGTTTCGGGAAATACAAAATTCCCTTTAATCTAAACGGATAATCTACATTCAAGTGTATCCAAAACAGCGGTAAATTCATATCAACAAAGGTTTCACGGTAGAAGTCCTCATATTCCTCTGTTGTGCAGTCCTTCGGGGCTTTCAGCCACAACGGAGTGGTATTGTTTAAAGGCTTTTCTTCTTCCTTTTTCTCCACTCCCGCTACCGAAAAATATATCTCATACGGCATGAATTTACAGTATTTTCCCAACACCTCTCTTATTTTTGCAGCGTCAAGAAATTCCTCTCCGTCTTGGGAAATATGCATAATGACACTTGTACCCTTTTCAGTGCGGTTTCCGTCGGATATTTCATAAGTACTGCTGCCGTCACTTACCCAATGTACAGGCTCGGCATTCTTCTGATAAGAAAGCGTCTGTATCTCGACTGTATCGGACACCATGTATGCAGAATAAAAGCCAAGTCCGAAATGTCCGATAATTCCGCTGTCACCGTCTGTTTTATCCTTGTATTTCTCAATAAACTCCTGTGCACCCGAAAAAGCGATTTGTGTAATATACTTTTCCACTTCTTCGTCAGTCATGCCAATGCCGTTATCCGAAAATGTCAAAGTCTTGTTCTCTTTGTCAAGAATAACATCTATTCTCGGCTTGACACCGTCATCTTCGGCTTCTCCCATAAGACAAATACTCTGATATTTCTTTATCGCATCACAAGCATTTGCCACTACTTCTCTGACAAATATGTCCTTGTCGGAATACAGCCACTTCTTGATTATCGGAAACAAATTCTCCGAATCAACTTTGATTTGTCCTTCTTTTTTCATTTTAAAGCCTCCAAAAAATATAATCACAATGATACACACCATACTTTAAAAAACCGTACAGCGTGTATCATTGCTAATTGCTAATTGCTCATTGCTCATTGCTAATTGTATTGAGCTGTCTTTCAAGAAACTGCTGACGTGTCATTAAAACATCTCTGGGCTTTGCACCCTGATGAGGTCCTACTATTCCCATTTTCTCCATGTCATCTACAAGCCTGCCTGCCCTTGCATAACCCACTCTTAAACGTCTTTGCAAAAGTGATGTTGAAGCCTGTCCTGCCTCTACAACACATTCTATTGCCTGTTCTATCATCGGGTCAACGTCACCGTCTGCACTTTCATTGTCCTTTGTCTTTCCGTCAAGAACGGCATTCTTCTCTATTTCGTCAATGACATTCTTGTCATACTCGACAACTTTATTTGTCTTGACAAAGTTCACTATTTTCTCAACTTCATCATCATCAACAAATCCGCCCTGCACTCGTACAGGCTTTGTCGTGCCTATCGGTGAGAAAAGCATATCGCCTTTTCCAAGCAGTTTTTCCGCTCCGCCCGAATCCAATATAGTTCTTGAATCTATCTGTGATTTTACCGCAAATGCAATTCGGCTCGGCACGTTTGCCTTGATAAGTCCCGTGATGACATCAACCGACGGTCTTTGCGTTGCTATGACAAGGTGCATTCCTGCCGCTCTCGCCATCTGGGCAAGTCGGCATATCGACTCCTCCACTTCATTCGGGGCTGCCATCATCAAGTCTGCAAGCTCGTCTATAATTATCACTATCTGACACATCTTTTCAAGCTTATGCACTTCTTTCGGCTTTTCTTCATTCACTATATCCGCCTTTGCCTGTGCAAGCATTTCATCTTCTTCAAATGTCCTTTCGGACACTTCCACTTCTGTGTCATCAAGCCCTGCATTCTGCTTATCAACAAGCCTGTTATAACTATGCATATCACGCACATTGTATTCTGCAAATGTCTTGTATCTCTCAAGCATTTCATTTACCGCCCAATTCAATGCACCTGCGGCTTTTCTCGGGTCAGTCACAACAGGCACAAGTAAATGCGGTATTCCGTTATAAATGCCCAGCTCAACAACTTTCGGGTCTATCAGCATCAATTTGACATCATCGGGGCTTGCCTTGTACAAAAGACTGACAAGCATGGAATTGACACATACAGACTTACCCGAACCCGTTGCACCTGCTATCAGCAAATGCGGCATTTTACTCAAATCCGCAAGAGTAATTTTGCCCGTTATATCAACGCCCAATACAACCGTCAATTTGCTTTTTGCATTCTGAAATTCTCTCGACTCCACAAGGGAACGCATTTTCACAATACTTACATTTTTATTCGGCACTTCTATGCCTACGGCAGACTTGCCCGGAATAGGTGCTTCTATTCTTACACCCGTTGCTGCAAGGTTCATGGCAATGTCATCTGAAAGATTGGTAATTTTGCTTATCTTTACACCTGCTGCGGGCTGTAATTCATATCTTGTTACAGACGGTCCACGGCTTATATGTGTAACAGTCGTCTGCACTCCAAAGCTTTTCAGCGTGTCAACAAGCTTTTCGGCATTGTTTTTCAACTCTCTGGAAACATCTTCTTCATTTTCCTTTGGCTGAGGTTCAAGCAGGCTGAATGGCGGTACAAGGTAATTATCCCTTATCAAAGGAAGCTGCTCGCCTGTTGTGATATGTCTTTTTATATCATCAACGGTTATAATGATTTTTTCTTTTTTCTTTTTCTCGGATTTCTTAGGCACTTCTTCAGGCTTCTTCTCGTCTTTTACTTTGGAATAGTCTATATTGACTTTCTCCGTAAAGTCAAAAACATCTCCCCCTACAAAATCCATATTAAGCGGTAAAGCCTCTTCTTTTTTCTCCTCTTTCTTTTCTTCTTTGATACCCTCTTTTTTATCTTCATTTTCCTGCTGTTTCGGCACTTCCGCAAACACTACTTCATCACCTGCGATTTCCTTTTTAATCTCCTCGGCAGCAGGTGCATTTTCCGCATTCTCGGGTGAGGGAGTTTTTTTCTTTTTCTTCGGCTTGATAAATTCGGGGCGATATATCGGAGTTTGCCTTAAACGGACAAAAAGACTTTCTTTCGGCTGAGATTTTGGCTGAGTTTGAGGCTGAGGCTCAATTTTAGGACTTTCGGGCTTTTTATCAGGCTTTATTTCCGCCCTTTCCGCTTTTTTCTTTTCGGCTGCCGCTTTTCTCTCAGCCATTGCACGCTCAAAATCTTCCGCTTCTTCTTTGCGTTTGACGGCTTTCATTTTCTGTTCTTCCTCACGCACAAGCCCTCTCATTTCAAACATTTCCGCAAGCTTTTTGACAGCGACTTCTCCAAATTTCTCCATTGTCCCTGCAAAAAGCACTTTCAAACAATTATAAAACGCCAAAAGAAACAGCATAAGCGATATGATACCGCCCCCCGTTGCACCGAATATTTTGGCAATAAAAATTCCCAGCAAGCCGCCTGCAATTCCTGCACCAATGTGCTTTCCGCCATTTCCAAAGCATTCGACGAGTTCTGTAAGATAATCACCTAATTCTATTCCGTGTGAGCCGAATGAAAAGACTGTTGCACCGAACAATAACAGTGTTATGGAATACAATATGATTTGGAATACAAGGCGGTAAACCAATTTTTTCTTTCTAAGCTGCCTTGCAGAGTATATATTGAGTATCGGAACAAATATTCCCAAAAATCCAAACACTCCCCAATAATACTGATGAATGACCAGCCATACTTTTTCTCCCTGCACAAAATAAAACAATATCAAAAACAATGACACTACATAAAGTACTGCAATTTTTCTTCTTTTCTTCTGCTGTATGTATTTCTTTATTTCGGCACGTTTCTTTTCATCAGGCTTTTTCACGTTTTTCTTGGAAGCCGTACTGCTTTTTTTGGCTTTGGGAGCATTTGAAGGTTTGCTTTGTTTCTCCGCCAAAAATATTTCACCTCTTTCCTTTCAATTCAAGCAAATCGGGCAACACCTGTTTAAAATGCTGCCCGACGATTTTTTAAAACACCAACGTATTGTGTGTAAACATATTTTCGCCTGTTGCAAGCTCTATTATGCTTATCACAAGCACTATTGCACCCACTATTGCAGTATAAAAAATAAATATATGCATTTTGTCTGTCGCAAGCAGCCACTTAAACAGTTTTATTGCAATAAATCCCACCACAGCCGCAAACAGCATTCCTATGATTATAGGAAAATACTCTATTACAACAGCTTGACCGTCTTTCAGGAAAAGTGCGTCTTTTCCTTCGAGGAGGGCTGCCGCAACAACTGCGGGAGTGCCAAGCAAAAATGAATAGTCAAGTGCCACTTTTTTGTCAATGCCTCTTAACTGACTTGCCGCAAGCGTCGAACCCGACCTCGAAAGTCCCGGGAAAAGTGCTGCAAGGCATTGTGCAAAACCTACAAAGAGTGCATCTGCCACTTTATAACGCTTTCTTACTGTTTTACGCTTTTCCGCAACTTTTTTACTCTGCCTGTTGCCTATGTAAAGCAAGCCGCTTGTTGCAAGAAGTGAAATTCCCACTACTATAAAATATCCGTCTTTTGTAAATACGTCTGCAAGGTCTTTGAGTTTCATGCCGTTTCCTATCGGCAAAAACATCAAAAACAACGGCACTAAGCCTATTATTATCATCAATGCAAGGTTTTCTTCTCCGTCAAGGTCTTTTATCTTAAACTTTCCGCTGAACATTTTTTTGCATACCCTGCCCAGAGCCTTGAAAAGCCTGCCTACAAGCCTTACATATACTGCTATTACCGCTGCAAGAGTGCCTATGTGCAGCATGACCGAAAAAAACAAGTTTTCTTCGCTCACTCCAAGTATATGCTGACATATCGTCAAGTGTCCGCTGCTCGATACGGGCAGAAATTCTGTCAAGCCCTGTACTATCCCTTGAAATATCGCTTCAAATACATTCATCTATGTACCCCCTGTTTTATTCGGCAGAAGAATTTTCTGCCGTTTTATGATTTTTTGTTTCTGCGTTTTCCTGTTCTCTTTCTCTCTATCATTCTGTACAATGCACTTACTGCGTCATTAAGATTTCCTATGCTGTCAATCAATCCCTCATCAACAGCGTCCTGCCCGTCAAGAATAGTGCCTATATCCATTACAAGTTCACTTGTATTCATGGCAAGCTGATTATATCTTTCTGCGGATATATCGGAATGTTCCGTGACAAATGTTGTTATCCTCTGCTGCATTCTCTGAAAATATTCAAATGCCTGCGGCACTCCCAACATTAAACCGTTCATTCTTACAGGGTGTATTGTCATTGTAGCCGACTTTGCTATAAAAGACTTCTTTGCAGCTACGGCTATCGGCACTCCTATGGAATGCCCTCCGCCCAGCACAAGCGATACAACAGGCTTTTTCATGCCTGCCATCAACTCTGCTATGGCAAGACCTGCTTCCACATCTCCGCCAACCGTATTCAATATTATCAATAATCCGTCAATTCTCTCGTCTTGCTCAACCGAAACAAGCTGAGGTATGATATGCTCATACTTTGTGGTTTTATTCTGCGGTGAAAGAATATAATGTCCCTCTATCTGACCTATTATCGTCATGCACTGTACAACGTATTCCCCGTTATCCGATATGATAGAGCCTGTTTCAATAATACTCTGCCTTTCAACCTTTTCTTCGGTAATTTCCTCATTTTCGGGAACTTCTCCCATATTTTCAAAAGCTTTTTTACCCATTTTTTCGCCCCTATATTATTATCTGCAAATCAACGGGCAACATACACATGATTATATCATTTTTTTTCCAAATCTTCAAGTACTTTTTTCAATTATACTCATTTGCCGTACAAAAAATTACAATTCAAGCTTTTTACTTATCAATCCGCACAACGCAAGTATAGGAATTGTAAGAACTCCCCACAATGCACTATATAAAGGACATATCTGTCCATGAAAATTCAACGGCTGTCGTGAATAGTCCCATACTTTCATGTGCATTTTTATATTGAATATATACCCTGCAATGAGTTCTGTAAGCGTTATGACTGCACTTCCTGTGATACATTTCAGCCATACCGACCACAAAACTATTTTTTTGAATATCCTGTACAGCACCGCAAAACACGTTCCCCCTGTCAATATCATTGTCCAATGGGTGTAGTGCCTCCACAATATCTCCACCATGCCGTATAAAATTCCGCCTACCGCCATGAGAAATATATTACACTTAAAAAACTTTTTCATACAAAAACCACCTTTTAAATTAGTATTTGTATGAAAAAGCCAAAATATTTACTCTCTATTTTTTACTAATGCGATGATTACCGCACCGATTACGGCAACTGCTACTATTCCGCCCAATATAATCCATACTATATAATCATTACTTTCGGGTTTCTCGATTTCGTATGACATTTCATAAATATCTATCGAGCTTTCAGAAAAGCTTTCTGCTGTTTCATTTGATTTTATAGCATTGTCAGTAATTTTATAAAGCTGTTCATGCCCTGCTTTATTCGGGTGTATGTCAAATTTATATATATTTGTCCATTCTCCATAGTGTCCACTGAAATGACCATATACATCTACTGCATGAAGTTTTTCATCACTCCCTGCAAATTCCAATACATATTCATGCATACTTTCAATACTTCCCGAAAGGCTTTTGAAAAAATCCCCGTCCATTGAAAATACACTTATCGGGTCATACAAGGCAAATATATATATATCTGCCTGTGAACCCGTGTTTTTTATATACTCCGTCATCTCTTGAATATTCTTTTCAAAAACATCTACGGCTTTTTGATAATCCGCTTTTGCACTCTCCGTCATGCAGTCATCAAATATATTTAATATTATATCTGCCTTATCGCTGTTAATAAGCATTGACAACATCTGACCAATCATATTGACGGGGTTTTGATAGTCAAATACAATTCCTGCACTTCCTATCTCCAAGCCGTACTTTTGAGCCGACTCAACAAGCTTTATTCCATATTCGTTCATTATGTCATTTCCGCCTGCCGAAATAATGACAGTATCTGCATTCTGCAAAATTTCGTTGCTTGTATTTTTTATCTGTCCCAGAATTTCACCGCTTGTTGCACCCGAAACAGCATAATTAAAAAGGCTCTCCCCCTCTTTAAGACTGTATTCCTCCGCAAGCTGATTAACGAAATTCTCCGATGGACTTGCAAGCCCATATCCCGCAGGTATGGAATCTCCGTAAACACATATATTTTTGACTTCTTTTGCACTCACATTCACACCGAAAAACAAAAATACCGTTATCAATACCGCCATTACACTAAAAACTGTCTTTTTCATCAACTCAAAAATCCGTCTATAATAGTTGCCTCGGCTTCCTGTTCGGTCATGCCCAATGTACGAAGTTTCAATATCTGCTCGCCTGCAATTTTTCCGATAGCCGCTTCATGTATCAATGCCGCATCTGTATCGTGTGCATGAAGTTCGGGGGCTGCGTCAACTTTTCCGTTCCCCGATATGATTGCATCACACTCGGAATGCCCTGTGCATGGGGCATTTCCTATTATTACAGAATGATATGACTGATGTGAATTTCCCCTTGCAACTGACCTCGATATCAAGTCAACTCCCGAATCTTTTCCGTTGAGTTCAACACAAAACTCTGTTCTTGCAGTCTGGTCCTTTTCAGTCAAAATTCTCTCTCTTATCAGAAGTTTTGCACCCTCACCCAATTTTGCGGCAGTCTTTCTCAATGTCCTGTCAACTCCGCCTATCTGTGCGGTGTCCATCTCCAAAACCGCATTTTCATCAAGCTCGGCTTCTGTAACAGGGTCTATCGACTTCAAGCCCGTTCCGTGACCTGTGCCTATATGCTTTTCAAGATACTTTACTTTTGAATTCTTGCCCAAAATAAATCTGTGTATGCCGTTGTGACGGGCAGGCTCACCTGTTTCGGTGTGTATTCCGCACCCTGCAACAATTATTACATCTGCATTTTCGCCTACATAGAAATCATTGTAAACCAAATCATCTACATCTCCGTGAGTGACACACGCAGGTATAGATACCGTTTCGCCCTTTGTATTCGCAGCTATGAATATTTCAAGTCCGGGCTGGTCTTTCTTGCTTTCAATCCTTATATTTTTACTCGACACCCTGCCTACACAAGCTCCGTCTTCTCTTATATTATATGCCCCTTTGAACTCCCCATTCCACTCGGATATTTCTTTCAAAAGGTCTTTCGTTATCTCTTTCATTAAAACAATGCCTCCTGTTTTGAACATCTGCCTATGACACTCTTATTTTCCGCAAGTCTATTCATCATTTCATCTGCTGCACCCGACATTTTTATTTTTCCGTCGGCAACGATTGCAATTTCATCTGCTATTTTCAGTATTCTTTCTTGATGTGATATGATAATGATAGTTCCGTCTATGCTCTTTCGCATTTCTTCAAATGTGTGTATCAGATTGGTAAAACTCCACAAATCAATACCTGCTTCGGGTTCGTCAAATACCGTCAGTTTGGAGTGCCTTGCAAGCACCGTTGCAATTTCTATTCTCTTTATCTCTCCGCCCGAAAGAGTGGAATTTACCTCTCTGTTCACGTACTCCCCTGCACACAAGCCTACTTTACTCAATATATCACACGTTACATCTCTTTCCAATTTCTTTCCTGCCGAAAGTTCAAGCAGTTTCTGCACGGTAATTCCCTTAAATCTGACAGGCTGTTGAAATGCAAAACTGATTCCCATTTTGGCACGTTCCGTTATATCGACATCTGTAATATCCCTGCCGTCAAGATATATTTTTCCGCTGTCCTGCTTGTATATGCCTGCAATTATCTTTGCAAGAGTGGTTTTTCCTCCGCCGTTTGGTCCTGTCAGTACAACAAGCTTTCCGTCCGGCACTTCTAAATTCAAATCTCTCAGCACCGACACTCCGTCGGGTGTACTCCATGAAATATTTTCCAGTTTAAGCAACTTTTATCAATCCTTTTGTAAAAAAATTTGTACCCCCGTATTATAGCACATACAAACCTATAAAAGCAACAGACTTTTTAAATACTATCAATTTTTTATAATAAAATATGCAAAAATTATTAAGTTTGTCTATTTTAATTAAAAAACTGCATAAAAATTACTGCAAAATGCATCTATACTTTATTCAAAAAGTGTAGTATAATAATCTTTGTATAGAAACACAATAACCGAAAGGAGAATTTATATGGAAGTAATTTCTGAAAGAAAAGAAAAAGTCATATATCGTGACGGGGAAAATGCCGTAAAGCTGTTTTCAAAGAAGTTTCCCAAATCCGATATTCTCAATGAAGCCCTCAACCAGTCAAGAGTTGAAGAAACAGGCTTGCCTATACCTGCACTCAAAGCCGTTTCTGTCATAAACGGTCAATGGGCTATCACTATGGAATACGTTGAGGGAAAAACCCTTGCCGACATCATGCTTGAAGACCCCGACAATATCGAGAAATATATGAACCAGTTTGTTGACCTCCAGATTGAAGTACAGAGCAAAAAATCTCCCCTCCTCAACAAGCTGAAAGACAAAATGCAGAGAAAAATTTCAAGCCTTGGCAATATAATCGACGCAACTACAAGATATGAACTGCATACACGTCTTGAAAGTATGCCGAAACATGATAAAGTTTGTCACGGTGACTTCAACCCCAGCAACATTATTATTGACAATGACGGCAATCCCCATATTATCGACTGGTCACACGCTACTCAGGGAAATGCTGCCGCTGATGCCGCAAGAACTTATCTCATTTTTGCTCTCAGATATAAAAATCTTGCCGACCTCTATCTTGATACTTTCTGCAAGAAAACCGATACCGCTAAACAGTATGTTCAGCAATGGCTGCCCATAGTTGCCGCTTCTCAGCTTGTAAAAAGAGTTGAGGGTGAGGAGGACTTCCTCAAAAGCTGGATAGATGTCGTTGACTACTCATAAAAAAATATTGCTTACAGCTTTTTTCGGGCTGTAAGCATTTTTTTATTTTTCCCGAAAATCCTGTAACACTTTTTCTTCCAAAGAGTATTATGTAGTATAATCAATTAAAGGAGGAAATCAATTATGTGTAACAATGGATTTTTTGGTGGAAATAGTGGCTGTGGCTGGATCATCTTCCTTATCATAATCCTTTGCTGCTGCGGTGGCAATAACGGCTGTGGCTGCGGTAACAACGGCTGCGGCTGTGACAACAACTGCGGCTGCGGCTGCTAAACAATGAGCAATTAGCAGTTAGCAATGAGCAATTAAAAAAATGCAGGGCGGATTTTTCCGCTCTGCTTTTTTCTTTGTCAAATTTCTTTTCCGTTTTCAATGTCGGTCAGTAAGTTTACCCTGCGTTCATGCCTGCCGCCCTCAAACTCCGTTGATACAAATATATCTATCATCTTGTTTGCCAATTCGGGCGTTACAACGTTCTGTCCCATACATATTACATTCGCATTATTGTGACGACGTGTCATCTCCGCAAGCATTTCATTTGTGCAGACCGCTGCACGTATGCCCTTTACTTTATTTGCCGCCATTGATACGCCAAGTCCTGTTGTACAGCAAATGATACCAAAGTCATACTCTCCTTTTGCAACTGCCGATGCCGCATAATAGGCAAATCTCGGATAATCCACCGATTCCTTTGAGTAACACCCGAAATCATGGTATTCAATACCTTTTTCTTCCAGATGTTTTTTAATGCTTTCTTTCAGTTCAAATGCACCATGGTCTGCCGCAACTGCCAATTTCATTTTAAAAATCCCCTTCCGTTTTCAATAAAACACT
>ONIF01000239.1 GCA_900317795.1 uncultured Eubacteriales bacterium
AAGAGCCGTTTGTTGTATTATGCGAGGCAACATCAAGCCGGATGGATTCGGTTCACAGTGCTTATGTTTTTATGGAAAACGGTGAGGGAATGGCACACGGATATGAAACTTATCGTCCCTATCGTTGTTTTGCAGGTGATACCGTTTCAAAGGATTGCGTAACAAGTTTTGATTATCATTTTTCTGTCGAGCCTAATACAGATATTGCAAGTCGGGATTCAAACCTACTGCCTATGACATTTTCGTTTGAAGCGGAAACGGACATTGAAAAAGACGGTTTTTTGGTTTATGACATTTTGAATGAAAGCGGAGAGAAGTTATTTGCTGTATCAGGCATATCAAGCATCTATTCGGGACATATCAAAGGTTCAAAGAATATGCTCTTGCAAACAGCACCCGAAAAATTGAAATTTGTTCCCAAATTCTTTTTTGAAGTTGATGAAAAAGATAAGTCCGTTCCTTTGGTCTATGACTACTATTTAAGCAATGGCAAGTTCCCTGAAATGAAAGTATAGCTGACATACCAAAAGCGGTCTGTATGCACGAAACATACAGACCGCCGATTTTATTCAGTAAACTTGAAATTCCTGTTTAATTGCTCATTGCTAACTGCTAATTGCTAATTGAATTATTCCTTGCCGAACATATTGAAACGGAAAAGTCTGGATTCATCCTCGGGATTCTGGCACTCCAAATGTGCATTTGTAATCTGACCGCCCTCTATGAGCCTTGTAAGACCGATAAGCTGACAGAGTTTGCTTTTGAGGTTCAAGCGGTCGCCCTCGTCTGTTACAAGGAATACATCACCCTCGCAAGTATCCACTACCGATAAAAATTCCTGTACATCTACCTTATGAAGTTCGATTGCTGCCATATTAAAAACCTCCTTAAATATATAGGGTTCATTTTTCTGCAAGTGCATTTTCTCACTTGCTGACATTATTATAACACATTATTCCAAATTGTCAATTACTTTTCCAAAAATATTTTATGGAATATATCAAAACAACTCGGTTGAAATTTGTGCATAACTTCTAAATTTTAAGAGCATATTTCTCCATCGAAAATTTCAATCTGCCTTTGAGCCATATCCGCAACATTTTTATCATGCGTTATCAATACGACTGTTGCACCCTGTTTATGCAGATTTTTTAGAATATCCATAATTTCCCTGCTTGAATTTGCGTCAAGATTTCCCGTAGGCTCGTCTGCAAGTATTATTTCAGGCTCTGAGGCTATCGCCCTTGCAATAGCTACTCTTTGCTGTTGTCCTCCCGAAAGTTCAAAAGGTCTGTGTGTGATACGCTTTTCAAGACCTACTTTTTCAAGTGCATTTAGTGCCATCTGCCTTCGGGCAGATTTTTTAATACCCCTGTATATCAACGGCAATTCTACATTCTCGACTGCATTCAATGTCGGTATCAGATTGAAATTCTGAAAGATAAAGCCTATCACTTTATTTCTCACAAACGAAAGCTGTCTTTCATTCATTCGTGAAACGGTTATGCCGTCAAGGATATATTCACCGCTTGTTGCCGTGTCAAGACAGCCGAGTATATTCATTAAAGTTGACTTTCCCGAACCCGACTTTCCCGTTATGGAAACAAATTCCCCCTTGCCTACTTTCATGCTGACATCTTTTAGGGCATACACGATATTATTTCTTGAAATATACGTCTTACATATATCTGACAAAACGATTACATTTTCCACGTCAAAACCACCTCAACAGTTATTTTGCCTCCATAGATATTCATACCTTTTCTGCATATAATGGCAGTACCAATTAAAAATATTAAAAATGATATGAGCATATTCCATAAAAATACAGGCAGTCCCATCATGGTTGCCGCTATAATCGAAAGTTCGCCTGCATTGGAAAGGCTGAAAAGCCCCAGAAGTATTCCGGGTATCATCAATAAAAATATCAATGACATATAGAATGTGATAAATACTCCTCTGTTGCCGTTCATGCCCACTATTCTTTGTGCAAGTACATTTGCCGCTATATATACACAGCCAAAGCTGCCATATACAAGTATGCTTGTAATTATATCGGGAATTTGTCCGCCTACTATCAAGGCAAGAACGATATATGCAATCGTTCCGTCTGTGAAAGGCTTTATAATACTTGTCGCTGATGCCATTATCAATTTTTTTACGGGGCTGTCGGGAATTAAAAATATATATAGCTTTGACAATTCCTTTACCCAGTCACCTGCCGCACTAAAAAAGAACTGCAAATACGAACATATTATAGTCGTTCCCAAATATATAATAGTCGTTCTGTAAATCCCATCTACGATTTGATTGATAACAAGTCCTGTTATGAGTGCAACTCCCAAAAGCACCGCTGTACTTATATTCAAAAATCTGAACCTTGAACGCCTTTCGCCCTCTTTCAAATGCTTATAAAATATTGCATTTGCACCGCTTCCTTTTTTGATTCCTATATTGGAGGATTTCAGCTTCTGCGAACTCGTTCCGAAATTTTCACCGAAATTTCCTGTTTTGAGAGCCTCCTTGAATGCATAATTGCTTTCAGCCTGCCCCAAAACATCTTCATAGTAATCCAATTTTGTATAAACAAATACCAATATGCATACAGCAAACGAAATCAAAAGCAGTATGCCGTATATAACGATATTCATATAATTGCCGTCAATAATGCCGAATACAACTCCGTGAAGCCACCCTATCGGACTGTATTCAAGTATGGGCTGTGATACGGCATAAAGCAGGTTTTCCACCGTCATTCCGCCTGCAAACATATAAATTCCCACAACTGCCAGCGGATATACGGGAATTGCATATATGATATATTTCATGATATTGGCACGTTTCGGGTGTCCGCTTGATAAACAGAATATCATCAATGTTATCATCTGCACCAAAATGAACATAATAAATATCCCTGCTATCAGCAAAACAGCGTCTGTCAGCGAAAGCCTGAATATATTCATAGCCATTCCACCGTATGCCGAAAAGCACACTACAAGAAACAGCATGGAGGCAAGCTGTCTGCCTACTCCGTATATCAATATTTTTTTCTCCGACATGGGCGACACAAATATATTATTGACATCGCACATGGAAAAAAAGCTTGTCCCCGAACTTAACCCTTTCAGCATAATCGGTATGCTTATAAAATGCAGAAGTGCAAGATAACCCCCGTATAATGCCCTTGTATCTTTTTCGACACTGTATGTAGCCGTACTGTTTGCATATCCCATCAATACCGCACTGATGATACTTAAAAAAAACACTCCATACATGACAAGCATTAAAGGGTGTCTGAATACGTCTATGACGGCATTCTTTACAGTCTTTCTGACCAGATAAAAAATTGAATCCATTCATTCAGCCCCCTCTGCACGTTTTTCCGTTATGTTGAAGAAAAGTTCTTCCAAATTTTCTCCGCTTTCCTCTACCATTTTTCTTTCACGTTCCGCCTCTATTCTGCCGTTCATCATGATAAAAACTTTGTCCCAAAGTTCTTCCACGCTTTCAAGCATATGTGTACTTATAATTACTGCCGTACCGCTTTTTTTCATTTCCGAAAGCATGGCTTTCAATTCCTTTATGGCATGGGGGTCAAGTCCGACAAACGGCTCATCAAATAATACTGCTTTCGGCTCTATCAGCAACGCACAACATATACTTATTTTCTGTTGCATACCCTTTGAAAGTTCTTTTCCGAATTTATTTCTCTTGTCGTCAAGCTCCATTCTTTTTATAAGCTTCTCTGCACGTTCCTCCCAGTTTTCAAGCCTGTATGCACGGGCTATAAATTCCATGTGCTCCCATACCGTCAGCAATTCAAACGGGGCGGGTATCTCGGGGATATATCCCAATATTCTTTTAGCGTCTGCCGTCTTATTGTTATATCCGCATATCTCTATTTCTCCCTCAAATCTCAGCAATCCCGCTATACATTTTATTGCAGTTGATTTTCCTGCACCGTTTGGACCTGCCAATACTGCCGTTTCACCCTCTTTCACTCTGAATGATAAATTATCATTTGCTTTGAAACGCCCGTACTTTTTTGTAAGATGTGATACATTTATCATGCTTTTCACTCCGTAAACTTTATTTTACAGCTATTATAACATTATTTTCCACAATTTGTACATATCCTTTTGTAATTTTTTCAACAAAAAAATCTGCCGAAAACGGCAGACTTTATTTTTTTAATCTGTTTCGGAATAGTCGTCTGAAATCCCGAAAATATCCTTATCTTTTATGCTGTCCGAAACGGTCCTGAAAAGAAATACAGTTTTTCCTCTCTCGGACTGCATTACTTCCGAATAGGGCTTTTCATCTTTAAAATAATATGTCACGGTTATTTTTTCACTTGAACTCCCCGACACCCTTACATCATACTTTTCAAATTCCATTTCTTTGCCTTCAAATTTGCCCGTGCCCGAATCCGATAATTTCAAAGATTCGCTTATCCCCAAATTCATGTCTTTTGTATATATATCTATAAATTCTCCTACGGTCTTTCCGTAATCTTCTGTACTGTAATTCTTTTCGGTGTCATCTATATCATATATTTTCTTGCTGTTGATAATATAATGTACTTTTTTTCCGTCGGGCTGTTCCATTTCAAGTACTGCCAATCCGTTTTTCTTATCCCCTGCTATAATATATTTATATATACTCTTTTCATCGGAATTTCCCTCTACCGTCATTTCCGTATCTATATAAACAGTATCGGATTTCCACAACTCTACAAATGTGCTTTCAAGCAACTCCCCCGTATCTCTCTGCACGGAAACTTCCTGCGGTATCTCGGCAGGCATATACCCCGATATTTCTTTACTGCTTTCCTCGCTCCCCGACGAACAGCCTGCCAGCATTAAAATAATTCCGCACAACAAAATTATCTTTTTCAAAAAAACAACATCTCCCTTTCAAATTTCAATCGCATTTTACCACAGGAATTTTTTATAGTCAATCAAAATTTTTTTATTCTTTTATGTTGTTGACATTTTGCATATTTTGTTGTTAAATAGTATTAAGGATATGGTTGACTGTGTACAAAAAAAGAAGGTGATTATTTATGTTGGAACTCTGCGGAAAAAGCGTTTCAAAAGGTATTGCCATCGGCAAAATATACTTTCACTCAAATATCAACAACGTGCCCAAGTATGAAGTCGAAAATCCCGAAAAAGAACTTGAACGATATAAAAAGGCTCTCGTGCTTGCAAAAGAGAATTTAATGTCGCTTTATAAGTCCTCTCTTGAACAGCTCGGGGAAAGTGAATCCGCCATATTTAAAACCCATATCATGATATTGCAGGATTCCAAATTTGTCGAAAATGTCAAGCACTGCATATCTGTCCGCAAGCTTAATGCAGAATTTGCCGTACACAGCACAGCCCTCAAACTTGCGGACATATTCAAACAGCTTGAT
>ONIF01000242.1 GCA_900317795.1 uncultured Eubacteriales bacterium
AATCAGCATAAAATGCTGAAAGCGTTTCAGAATGCCCGAGTAAGTGAAAGCTGTTTCACAGCGTCAACAGGGTATGGCTATGGTGACAGGGGCAGAGAAGCACTTGACCAAGTGTTTGCGGAAGTATTTGATACAGAAGACGCACTTGTCAGACATAATTTTGCAAGCGGTACACATACATTGACAGTTGCATTATTCGGTGTATTAAGACCGAATGATACAATGATTTCGGTGACGGGTACACCGTATGATACACTTTTAGGAGTTATCGGAATCAACGGGCAGTCATCGGGTTCATTGAAAGAGTTCGGGATAAATTATGAACAAGTCGATTTATTGGAAGATGGAACGGTAGATTTTGAGGGCATTAAAAAAGCTGTCAAGCCCGATACAAAAATGGTATATATACAGCGTTCAAGGGGATATTCTCTCAGACCGACTTTGACGGTAAATGAAATAGGCAAAATTGCGAAATTGGCACATGAATTAGCCCCGAATTGTATAGTAATGCTGGATAACTGCTATGGTGAGTTCGTGGAAAAAATCACGCCTGCACAAGTGGGAGTGGATTTAATGGCAGGCTCGCTTATCAAAAATCCCGGGGGAGGAATTGCCCCGACAGGCGGATATATTGCAGGTAAGAGAAAATTAGTGGAAGATTGCAGTTATAGATTGACTACCCCGGGCACAGGCAAGGAAATCGGCTGTACGCTGGGCAATAACAGGGAATTGTTTATGGGGGCATTCAATGCACCGCACGTTACGGGTGAGGCTGTAAAAACGGCTATTTTCACATCTGCTTTATATGAAATTTTGGGATATAAAGTGACACCCCGATATAATGAAGCAAGGGGAGATATAATACAAGCGGTCATGCTTGAAAATGAAGAAAGACTTATCAATTTTTGTCGTGGCATACAGAAAGCGTCACCGATAGATTCCTTTGTAGTGCCCGAACCGTGGGATATGCCGGGATATGACAGTAAAGTTATCATGGCGGCAGGGGCATTCACTCTCGGTTCGTCAATCGAATTGTCTGCTGACGCACCGTTAAGAGAGCCTTTTGCGGTGTGGATGCAGGGAGCGTTGAATTTCCATACAGGAAAATTGGGTGCTATGCTTGCAGCGTCAAATTTGATATGACGGGAGAGGGTTGTCATAGATAATTTTTTTGATGAAAAGTTTTTGCAGAAAGAAAAACTGAAAAGCAGTACAGACATAATTTCCATTTTCTGTATAGCGGGATTTTCTTTCAATATCGTAATGGGACTTGTGATGGGAATGTTGGGTGTATATAAAGATTTCACTTTATATATGCTTTTAATGACGGCAAATTCTGTGATAGTAATGCTGTGCGGTTCTCTGATATGTGCAAAATTTTGTGGAGGAATGAAAGCCTGTATCGGAAAGTATGAGAAAAAAACAGGCTTTCTTGAAAATTTTCTGCTTGTTGTATTTGGTTTCAGCGGTTGTGTGACGGTAAATTTTATTTTAAGTATCATTTCAATGATTGTACCGTTTTTTGAAAGCGGTTCGGACATGAGTTTTTTTGAGAATACGGACATATACAGTACAACTCTTGTCCTTGTTGCAATAGCATTAGCCCCTGCCGTATGTGAGGAAATCGCATTCAGAGGATTGGCTATGGGAAATTTTGCGGATTTCGGACAAGGGTTTGCCATTCTGCTTTCATCAGCTTTTTTCGGAATGATGCACGGCACTTTGTCGGGAATGATTTTTGCATTTTCGGTAGGCTTATTATTGGGTTTTATACGCAAAATATCGGGTTCATTGATACCCTCAATGACAGTACATTTTCTGAATAATGCTTATGCGGTGTTTATGATAGTTTTTTTAAAGACATTGGGTATGGAAGTTTTGAGTATCATTTCGGGTGCATTCGTATGTATCATGCTTTTATTGTTTGTTGTAATGCTTATCATATTTTGCAACAGAAAATCTGTATTGTCGGCATTTTCAGCAGACGACTGTGTTTTGACAAACTCCGAAAAGGCGAAAATTGTTTTAACAAGACCGCTTTTTTGGGTATTGGTGTTTTTTTCGGCAATTATCGGCATTTTATCAATGGCAGGTACAGCAGTATGAATGATGAATATTTTATGAGATGTGCCATAGAACAGGCAAAAAAAGCGTATGCAATAGACGAAGTGCCGATAGGTGCAGTTGTTGTCAAAGATAATGAGATTGTCGGAACAGGCTTTAACAGGCGTGAAACGGGTAAAAACGCCTTATATCACGCCGAATTGACGGCAATAGATGAAGCGTGTAAAAAATTGGGCGGTTGGAGATTGTGGCAATGTGACTTGTATGTGACGCTTGAACCGTGTCCGATGTGTGCGGGGGCTATCATCAATTCACGCATAAAAAGGCTTGTTTACGGCTCGCATGACTACAAAGCAGGCTCGTGCAAGTCTGTGATAAATCTCTTTGATTTGCCATATAATCATAAACCTGTTGTAATTGGCAGAGTGCTTGAAAATGAATGTTCTCAAATGCTGTCGGATTTTTTTAAAGAACTTCGCCAAAAAAAGAGGAGTAAAACATTATTATGAAATTGGAACTTTCCGAAAGTGAATATGCGTATTTATGCGAATGTGTTGATTTGAATGAAAATTCCTATATAGAAATAAAAAGTTCGGAGGATAATCCCCTTGAAAAAAGTGTAGAAATAGATTGCTATTCAAAAATCAAGGATATTGTTGACAGAAAAACAGATTTGAAAAATATTGACAGTGAAATTATATCCGATATTTTATGGCAGATACAGGCGGAATTTGATTTTGTCAATTCCATTGTGGATTGGAATTTTAAAAATGATTTTATGGAAAAGATAATCGGTATTTTTTCGGCAGAATTGAAAAAAAGACAATGAACGGGTGAATTTATGGAGATAAAGAGAGTAAAAGTGGCGGTTATCGGGGGCGGTGCATCGGGGCTTGCGTGTGCGATAACGTGCGGTGAGCGTTTCGGCAAGGGCAGTACTGTTATTATTGAACGTCAAGTGAGAGTTGGTAAGAAACTCCTTGCAACAGGCAACGGCAGGTGTAATATTACAAACAGAAATGCCTCACCCGAACATTATCACGGTGATGATAAAATTATAAAATCCGTTTTGGAGAGATTTTCACCGAATGATTGTGAGAGATTTTTCGGTAAAATGGGAATTTTGTTCCGTGATGAAGATGACGGCAGGGTATATCCTTACAGTAATCAAGCTTCAACCGTTCTTGACGGAATGAGAATGTATTGTGCAAAGTTGGGTATAGATGAAATATGCGATTTTGAGATAAAGCAGATAAAGAAAAATAATGTTTTTTTCAGCGTGATTTCCGAAAATATTACCGTACAGGCTGAAAATATCGTTTTTGCGACGGGTTCAAAAGCGTCACCGTCACTTGGTGCAAATGACAGCGGTTACAGGCTTTCACAGAATTTCGGCATTAGTGCAACTTCCTTAAAACCTGCACTTTGTCCCGTTGTCACGAAAGAGAAATATAAATCGCTCAAAGGTGTCCGTGCAAAAGGCATTGTTACTCTCTTTGACGGCAGTAAAAAAGTAATCTGGCAGTAAAAAAGTAATCTTCCGTGAGGGCGAAATTCAGTTCACGGATTACGGCATTTCTGGGATATGCGTATTTGATATATCAAGATTTTTGAGTGACTGCAAAAGCCCGAAAATATTCGTTGATGTCATGCATGAGTATTCCGAAAATCACTTGTGTGATTATCTTTTTAAGTGCAGGAAAATTTTCACAAATGCAGGCGATATATTGACAGGTGCATTGAATAAGAAATTGGCACAAGTGATTGTGCAGACTTGCGGATTATCTCAA
>ONIF01000406.1 GCA_900317795.1 uncultured Eubacteriales bacterium
TTCCCGAAGAAACGAAAATGTCAGACTGTTTGGGCGAAACGCAGATAACAACGATAATATTATAACGGTAAACCTATCAAGGCGGCAGAAATGCCGTCTTGATATGTTAATGAAAATCAGAAAGAGGTAGTAAAAATGACCTACAGAGAAGCAATCGAAAAGAGCCTTTATACCATTGAAATTGAAGATTGTGCGGTATCTGAAGAACAGAAACTTGAAATCCTTCATAAGCAGATGTTGCCGCTGCCACTTTAGGGCTTTTTGTTCAGTATGGCATCTATTCTCACAGTAAACGCTGAACATTTGATTACAGCAATGCCAAGCTACGGTATTAGTGATGGAAAAAGCGAAAGTAAATTTTCGCAGAAGAAAAACGGACAGGTTTTGGCACTTGATATTTTGCAGGTATTTACCGGTAATGACCTTATGAAACACGGTGCTTTATCCGTACAGCTCAATGGTTTTCTGACATGGCTGCTTGATGAAGAAATACCCGAACCTGATGACAGCGGAATATTATGGTATGATATAGAGTCTGTCGGAAGTCGTTGGAATGAATTTGCAATGATAAAGATGGAGGAAAACCGATGAACATTCACGAAGCTATAATGATGTTGGAAGCCGATAAACTTGCAGCGTATTTCGATACATCTCCTCATGAATCGCTGATAAATGCTCTCGACATGGCGATTGAAACGTTGAAAAAACAGCAGCCCGAAAAGCCGGTTAAATGCAGTCAAGTTATTTTCAGCTGTCCTAATTGTGAGAAACTGTATAATGGAGTACTTAACCCACGTTTTTGTTCTGAGTGTGGACAGGCTTTGGATTGGGGGATTTGAAATTATGAAAAAAGCATTATCAGACAAAGTATCCGCTGCATTTATCAAAAGATTAAAATTACTTATGATAAGCAGCGATAAAACGAATGAAGACATAGGCGAACTTCTCGGTATATCACCGAAAACGGTTTCCGGTTATCTTTGCGGCACACATTCTCCAAGCCTTGAAAACGTGATAAAGTTAGCGGATTATTTCTGTGTGACAACGGATTTTCTGCTTGGAAGAAGGGGCAGTGTTGAATTTCATATGAATTGTAGAGGTGATACAAATGAATGACTTTACAATTAAATCCCCTTACGGTACAGGGAAAACGGTGCAGTGGGACTTGTTGGGAAACTTTTTGCAGGCACATACAGAAACATATGTGAATGTCAATATTGATGATTCCGAAAAACAGGAATTGTATGATGGAGATGATGAAACATGAAATGCTGTTTTGACAAAGGAAATTATTGCAGCATTCTGAAAACAAAACTGTGTTGGGAATGCAAGTTCAGAAAGACCAAAGAGGAATTTGACAAGGCTGATGAAGATGCCAAAAACAACTTGATACTCCGTAATCTTGGCAGAAGCAAGGTTGTCAAAGATGGAGTTGAAATAATGACAGTCAATCCTATGCTGTACATTTGACGAAAGGCGGTGAACGCATTGGCAAAGAAAAGAAACTGCAGAAGAAGCAATCTTGAACGTACACAGCACGATACCGCTGTAAAGATACGCAAGATGACTGATGAACAGATATGCGACTTCACAGACGAGATAAGCAACAGCAAGTCAAATGATGATATTGCAAGATTTCTTGACAAGCTCGAAGAACTGAAAGGCTTCGGCAACGGCATCAGCACAAAGACTATCGCAAGGTTAAGAAAAATAGCTGTTGAAAACGGATTTATAATGGAGGCAGAAGCATGACTACAAAGAAAATCACAGGTGCAGGAGCGGTAACTATACCGAAGGAACTTCGTGCAGAACTTGGTATTCCTATCGGAACAGTTGTTGACATAGATACCGATGGAGAATATATCATGATAAGAAAGCATATCCCTATATGCCATTTTTGCAGAGGTATAGAAAATGTAAAAAACATAATGGGTATGGAGATATGCAGGGAATGTGCTAAAAAAATATACATACAGGCAGGTGCAGAAAAATGACAGATGAACAGATCATTGAAAGAAACAGGAAAATTGACAGGCTCAAAGCGATAAAGGAAGAAACCGACAGCCTTAAAGCCGAAAAGGACAGACTTGAAGGCGAACTTATAGCCGACTGCAAGTCAGAGCTTGAAAACACCAAAAACAAAACTCTTACCTATACAACAGAAGGCGGCACTTCGGCTGCTTTCACTATGGCTGACAATCTGGTGATAGACTATCCGTCAAGGCTGAAGCTGATATTCGGCAACGCTTATGAAGACTTGGTTGAAACCGAAACCAAAT
>ONIF01000246.1 GCA_900317795.1 uncultured Eubacteriales bacterium
ATGCGGTGTCGCTTCGTCAAGGTGTACGGTAGCAGCGATAATATTTTCTCTGCCGTACCTCTGAGCTGCAAATTCAAAGCAGTCCAGAAAGAATTGTTTTTGCTCCTGCTCAGACAGACGGCTGAAAAAATCTCCGTCTGAGGTAAAAAGCATTTCGCACATCTTTACGGCATCCTTACGGATTGCTTTCTTTCCCTTGTAGCCCTGTTGCAGCCGTTCCTCTATCAGCTTGTTGTAATTATGGGTGTCTTGTTCTATAAGGCTGTAGTTTAGCTCTGAACGGCTGCGGTCTATGTCGGGGTTGGTGTTGCTGTGCATTCGTTCCCGATTGTTGTGGATCTGCAAGCCGGCAACTGCCGCAGCTCCCTTGATCTTCTCCACTCTGCACACACCAAAGCTCATTCCGCCCTGCTCCCTTCGCTTTCAGCAGCTGCGCTGCTGATGGAATACTTTACCGCCATTGTACCACAGGGAGGGGAGAAATTCAAGCGGTAAAGTATAACACACTATACTTATTACGCAGGCTCCATAAGTAAGTGTGCCAGAGCGTTCCCCTCTGGACTTCCCTACCGGCAGGGAAAAAATATACGCACACAAGTTGTAAGGATACAATTTGTGTGCGTTCCGCTTAAAGTGTGAAATTATGTGGACAGCATTGTTGTGAACTGAATTAGCCGATGCCGTCATATTTTTTCTCTTTTTGCATGGTGATTATCATGCAGAGTATAGCTGCCAATGTGCTTATCGCACCGCACACAAGCATGATATCAGGTGAATATGTACCGAAAAACACAGAAACAAGAATTGCCGCAAGCTGTCCCAGAATGCATCCGGCATTTTCTGAAAATGTTATGGGAGCTTTATCATATTTTCCAGATTGCTTTAACTTTTTGGTTATAGTAAAGGCTGTACCATCGCATAAGCCTGTAAACAGCCACAGGATAACCAAAAGTGTTGTATCCGTGACAAAACTCATAGACAGCAAAATAACAACGATAGCAGTTTGTCCGATATAAAAAACGGGTATGTTCTTTTTTGTCAGCCGTGAAAAAATATGTTCTGACAGGATGTATATTATCCGTGTGCCAGAGAAGATCAGAATACCTGCAATACTTCCGAAGACGATAGGGTTGCGGGTGAAGGCATAGCCAAGAGCATCAATTACCGGAGGCTGTTTGCTTAATGCAATGCTTACGGCGGCAATGGTTATATGTGTATAGAAAAAGTAATGAAGCTGATGAAACAGTATAGCAATAGAATATCCGCCCTTAAAATCAGGTACAGTAAAATGATATTCCCTGTCGGTGTATTTTGTCAGTCCGCAGAAAGCTATAACTACAGCCACAAAAAGAATTATCTGAGGTCTGAAAGCTGCAAGCGGAGAGAGTGCAAAGCCTGCCACACGGAAAAAACGCTTTAAAAGGCTATGTTCGCCGCTTTTTATGCTGTCTTTGACAGTCTGTATTACCGCCGACAGCAGAAATAAACAAAGACAGGTCAGCACAAATCTGACAATATCAGGCATAGGAACGAAAGTCAATATTACTGCTGCTATCAGAGTGACAGAGCAAAAGACAAAAAGCAATTTTTTAGGGAGTGAAAATGGCTTCGGAAACAGTTTTCCCAGATAGTATGCAAGCGGATAGCAGAGTATCTGCCATAAGGGCATAGCATGAGCAAGACCGAAAGATATCCAGCCGCATTCCAGTATGCCGGTTATTATATTAAACAAATAAAACGTGACAATCCTTCCTTTCAGAATGAAGCAAAATTTTTTAAGCCATTATCAATTATTAACTGGTGTATTGTCATCGTTTTTGTCGCATACAGCCTTTATTGTTTGTGCTCCTGCAACCGATTCCTGCAGGATATTTTCGGCATCCTTTGATACGATGGGCAATTCTCTGCACAACTCCTGTGCAGAATCGATCAGCCTTTCATCCTGTGTAAACTGGGATAATGCTGTAGACATACCCTGAATAAAGATATCCGGTCTTTTGGCTAAAATACTAATCAATCCTTCTCCCAAACCAATGGAGGCGGTTTTTACCTTTCTTCGATGGACTGCATAAGGATCAAATTTGGCAGCCTGCGCATTTCTGCTGATAATCTGCCGGACATCAATATCAGGCATTTTGACAGCCAGTTTCTTGGTGATTCGTCTGGATAAATCCAGATAGATGGCCTGATTCATGGCGATCTCATCATAAACTATACCGGTTTCTTCCATCATGCTTTTTCCGTATGTACCGTTCAGATCGAGCAGACTGTAATAATTTGCAAGAGTATCATATCTCGGCTTTTCATCTTTGTAAAGCTGCTTATTCAATGCTGTAAGAAAATAGGCGGTTGCATCTCGTAGCTGTGTGTTATTTCCGGAAAGGATACGGGAAGGATTCAGCTTTCCTATCTGATCGGCTTCGGAATATTTTTTCCGCAACTTTCTCTTTTTTCTGACAGAAATCGGGAAAGAATTGCGTATCTTGCTAAGTTCTGCAGCAGCAAGTTCTATATCTGAACCTTTTTCTGCATCTTGAAGGAATAGACATAACACGGCATACATCTGCTCAAAGGTTTTATATTCTTCCCGGTTATGTGCCAATATCTGCAGTCCACGGAAACTCAGCTGAATACCAAGTTCAGTCAGCAGTCCAGCTCCTATGCCTGCCGCTTGACTTTTGAACTCCATTTTCCGCCGTTCTGATGGTGAGATGTATATATGTCGACGGCGTGCGCTCCGGAATTTATGTTCGTTATCATGATAGTATTTATCCTGTACCGCATGGATGGCCTTATCACTTACCCAGCCGGATATTTCATGAGAACACTGATCAATCTGATCCATGCTGACACATAAGAAATCGGAAACTTTTCCGTAAATCGATATATTTCCCTGTGCCAATTCAGCCTCCTGCATAATGCGGGAAGAACTTGTAATGACGGCGGGGCTTACCGAAGTGATTATTTCATTCATGTTAATTACCTCCCATATAGAATATCTCTCTGTCAATTTCCATGATCTTATCTCTGTTTCGCCATTTGCCGAAAGGCTCATTCAGCAGTTCCTGGCGTTCCGTGCCAAGCTTTTCAAGCTCGAGTGCGGTTCTTTGGGCTTCCCGTCTGCTTTCAATCGAATTTGAAACGGCACCGGCAATGGCACCAATGACCGCTTTTATCAGGATGGGAACGCCTACCCGGACAACAATGTTTTTGATTTCTCTTTTTCTTTTAGCATTCATACTTTGTTCCTCCTTTGATGGATATATGATATGTCAGAAGCGGTTTGGTTTCTGTAATAATACTATCATTTCTAAAATATAATTTCACGGAAAAACAGTTACAAAAAAGCGCACAGGCTTTTATGCCTTGTGCGCTGTAAAATCTTTTTGGCTTATTCAGATATTGTCTTAGGATATAACAAATCTGCTATTATATTGGGCTCTTCCCTAGAAAGTGTGGGTAAGAAACCGTGAAACTACAGACGATATCAGTCAAAATGGTAATTTGCATTTATTCCACGATCTATTGACAACGAG
>ONIF01000065.1 GCA_900317795.1 uncultured Eubacteriales bacterium
AAACTTTCGGACTATTCACCCGAAAAGGCGATAGACGTTTCGGAAATAACGACAGGCGAAAATATAAGCAACCCCGATATTGACATAGATGATAATTCACTTTCATATATGATATATACATCGGGTTCTACGGGAAAGCCAAAGGGTGTTATGCTGACACACAGGGGTATCTGCAATTATCTGAATCCGCACCCTGCCAACCGTCATGTTTATGCGGTGAAAAATGAAGTGAATGTGTATTTGTCCGTTACGACTGTTTCATTTGATATGTCTTTCAAAGAACATGCCGTCACGCTTTGCAACGGAAAGACACTTGTATTTGCAGGCGATACCCAAATGAATGACCCGAGAGAATTGGCAAAACTCATGAATGAATATAAGGTTGACTGTATCAATGCCACTCCGTCACGTTTAAGTCAGTATATGGACTATGAACCGTTTGAAAAGGCTTTGGCAGGCTGTAAAGTCATCATGTCGGGCGGAGAGGGTTATCCGCTGTCATTGCGTGATAAAGTAAAGACTGCTGCACCGAATGCCCGTATCATCAATACTTACGGACCTACGGAAATAACCGTTTCATGCAATGCTGCCGAAATCAACAATGCGGAATACATCTCCGTAGGCAGACCTTTATTGAACTATAAAGAATTTATCGTGGACAAATTCGGGGATATTGCCCCCTATGGAGTGATAGGTGAATTGTATATAGGCGGTGCAGGCATTTCGAGGGGATATAAAAATCTCGAACAGATGACGGCTGAAAAATTCATTGATTTCAACGGTGAAAAAGTGTACCGTTCGGGTGACTATTCCAAATGGGATAAAGACGGAAATGTCATGATATTCGGCAGGCTTGACAATCAGGTCAAACTGCGCGGACTGCGTATCGAACTCGGTGAAATAGAGGGCTTGATGGAACAACAGCCCCATATCAAAAAATCCGCTGTTGTTATCAGAAAAATAAACGGTCAGGATAACCTTTGTGCGTATTTCACGGCTGATGAAGATATCAACATAGAAAAACTGCGTGATGAACTGAAAAAACATCTGACACATTACATGGTGCCTACGGCATATTTGCAGATGAATGAAATGCCCATGACAGCCAACGGAAAGACCGATATAAAAGCACTGCCCCAACCCGTTCCCGTCACGTTGGGAGAATATGTCGCACCGATAAATGAAACGGAAGAATTTTTCTGCGAATCTTTCAGAAAAACGCTCAAACTTGACCGTGTGGGTGCAACGGACAATTTCTTTGAAATAGGCGGAACATCTCTGATTGTTACATCTGTCGTTTTAGATGCGTCGGAACATGGCTATCCGATAACCTACGGTGATATTTTCAAGTACTCCACCCCTCGTGCATTGGCGGAACTGTTCGGCAAGGGTGACGTAACGGCTGAAACAGGCAAACTGTTTGATTTTGATGATTACGACTATACAAAAATAAACGAACTGCTTTCCAAAAATACGGTAGAATCGTTCCTTAAAGGCGAAAAAAGAAATATCGGAAATATCATGCTGACAGGTGCAACGGGTTATATGGGAGCACATCTGCTGGCACAATATCTCACGGAAGAAAACGGCAAAGCTTACTGCATGATAAGAAAAGGTCGCTATAAAACGGCAAAAGAAAGACTTTTCAATATGATGTTCTACTATTTCGGTGAAAGATTTGAAGAACAGATTGAAAAACGTGTGGAAGTCTTTGACGGTGATGTAACGGATTACAAATTTTTTGAGCGGTTTGAGAAACTGCCAATCAATACGGTTTTCAACTGTGCGGCAAATGTAAAGCATTTTTCAAGCGGTACGGATATTGAGGATATCAATGTAGGCGGTGCAGTGAACTGTGTAAAGCTGTGTAAAAAAATCGGTGCAAGGCTCATACATTTTTCAACGGTATCGGTTGCGGGTACAACAGACGACATGAACAAATTAAGCAAAACTTCACTTGATGAACAGACTCTCTATTACGGTCAGACGCTTGACAATAAATATACATCTTCAAAACTCATGGGAGAACGTATGGTGCTGGAAGCAGCGGCAAATGACGGACTTGATGCCAAAATAATCCGTGTCGGCACGCTTGCCGCAAGGGAATCCGACGGTGAATTTCAGATAAACTTCCTTACCAACAATTTCATGGGCAGACTGCGTTCTTACTGTATTTTGGGCTGTTTCCCATATAGTATGCTTGAAAATCAAGTTTGCATGGGACCTATCGACACTTCCTGCGAGGCGTTTCTCAAACTTTCACGCACACCGAAAGAATGTTGTGTATTCAATGCCGTGAATAATCATACACTGCCGTTGGGGGATATTATCCGTCAGATGAACCAAAACGGCATGAATATCAGATTAGTGGAGTATGAGGAATTTTCGCACGCATTGAATGAGGCACAGAAAAACCCCGATAAAGCGGCTATTCTTTCAAGTATGACCGCCTATATGAACACGGCTCACGGCAAAAAAATAACCGCTCTGCCGTTCAGTTCGCATTATACGACACAGATACTGGCAAGAAACGGATTTTTCTGGAATGCAAGCACGGATAAATATGTCAGCAGTTTTATCAATGCTTTGAAAGGATTTTTATTCTTCCAAACGGACAATTTGAAAAGATAATGGATATTTATATTTTGGAAAACAGTGAAACACAGCTTATCTCCGAAACGGTTTGTTATCAGCTTTTTCCCGAACGCATGAAAAAGGCGGAAAGGTATTTAAAAGCTGATGACAGGCTGATGTGTATCGGTGCGGGGCTGCTTATATCATTGATTGCACGTATAAATGAAAGTGAAATATACATTTCGGAATGTGGCAAGCCGTATGCGAAAAACGGTATCTTTTTCAATGTATCTCACTCGGGAAATTGTGCGGCACTTGTATTCGGCAAAAATGAAACAGGCATTGACATAGAAAAAATCAATGAAGATAATTTGTATCTTGCAGAGCATATTTTTACAGAGCGGGAGCTTCAATGGATAAGTTCCGAACCTGTTAAACGCTTTCACATTTTATGGAGTATCAAAGAAAGCGTTTTGAAAGCGACAGGTACGGGATTGTATTCCTCTGTACCGTTTCCCGAAATATGTCCCGAAAAAAATCATATTTCCGTCAGCGGAACAAACTATTATTTCAGTTATGGGATTTTTGAAAATAAGTCAATAGCAGTTTCATCAACTTCTTTTGTGGGAAAGCTGAATATAAAAAAAATTTCTGCCGATGAGATAATAAATGGCTGTTTTTATTTGACAAAATGTTAAATTGTACAAACTTGGTGATGTTTTGTTGTTGAAAAAGGAGAAAATTTGTTTTTGACGCTGTTTTGGCGTATATTTGTTGGACATGAGTTGGACATGGAGTGTTAGAATATAATGTAGAGCGGATTTGCTCTGTATTTATTATTTGAAAGGTGATTTTATATGGAAAACAAAAAGAAAGATTCTGCATTGACGTGGAAAATATCATCGGCAGTTTTGGCAGTAGCATTGGTTTCGGTAAGCTGTACATGGGCAATTACCGCAAACAACAGTCAGCCTGCTCTGTCTGACGGAGATACATCGGTCACGGCAAGTGTGGTATCCGAAACATCACAGACAAAAGAAACAAACGCATTGTCACTTTGGACAGAGAATGCACCTTTGAAATCGGAACTGACGGCATATATGAAAGCAATTACCGATGAGAATAGTGCAGACTTTATCCCCGTAGAAAATCGTATCGCTGTATTTGATATGGACGGCACGCTTTGTTGTGAAACCGATCCGGGCTATTTCGACCACAAACTTCTGTATCATCGTGTCGTTGAAGATGCCGATTACAAGGACAAAGCAAGTGATGAAGAAAAGGAAACAGCCGAAATTATCAAGACTTATTTTGAAACGGGTGAATATCCGAGCGGACTTGATGTGAAACATGGTACAGCCGTTGCAACTGCATTCAAGGGAATGACAACCGAAGAATTTGATGCTTATGTCAAGGCTTACAGAGATGAGCCGATGGAAAGCTATACAAACATGACAAACGGTCAGGCATTTTATAAGCCGATGTTGGAAGTAGTTGATTATTTGCAGGCAAATGATTTTAAAGTGTATATCGTCAGCGGTACGGACAGACTTATTACAAGAGGATTGGCAGAGGGAGTTATTGATATTCCGTTAAGTCAGATGATAGGTTCCGATGAAAATTTGGTGGCAAGCGGTCAGGGTGATAAAGACGGTCTGGATTATACTTTCACCAAAGATGATAAAGTGATAACAGGCGGAGAGTTTTTGGTCAAGAATCTGAAAATGAATAAAGTCAGTGTTATCGAGCAGGAAATTGGTGTACAGCCTGTTTTGTGTTTCGGCAACAGCAGCGGTGATGCGGCTATGGCTAATTTCACCATCAACAATAACAAGTATAAGAGTGCGGCATATATGCTGTGCTGTGATGATACGGAGCGTGAAAACGGCAATGTTGAAAAAGCCGATAAAATGCGTAAAAGCTGTGAAGAAAACGGATATACCGCTATTTCAATGAAAAACGACTGGACAACCATTTACGGTGACAGCGTGACAAAAACGAGTAATTAAGCAAGGAGAAAAATGACATGAAAAAAAGAACGATAGCGTTTATTATGGCTTTGGTGCTTGCCCTTTCTGTTTCAGCCTGCAATACGGAAAACGGAGAAGATAAGACATCAACCGAAAATTCGTCTGTATCGGCTGTTTCCAATGACAGCAATCAGCAGTCGGTTCAGGCAGACAGTAAAACAACTGCCCTTGAATATTGGACAGAGGATTCCCCTGCAATGAAGTCTGTTATCAATTTCGTTTCGGAGGTAACCGACGAAAAGTCGGAAAAATTCGTTCCTGCCGAAAAGAGAACTGCCGTATTTGATTCCGACGGCACTTTGTACGGTGAACTTTTTCCGACATACGTTGACCAGTGTTTGATGATACACAGACTGGTTCATGATGATACCTACAAGGGCAATGAAGAAGATACTGCCTATTGCGAGGCATTGGAAAAATATCTTTTGAACGGTGGAGAAAAACCGAAAGCTCCCCGTTCTTCGGGTGATATTATTGCAGACGCTTTCAAGGGCTTTACCGTAGAGGAATACCGTGAGTATGTACGTAAGTTCATGTCGGAGCCTGTTGCGGGATTTGAAAATATGACCTATGCCGACGGCTACTATAAACCGATGATTTCCCTTATTAAATATCTTGCCGAAAACGGTTTCAAGGTGTATATCAACAGCGGTGCAGAGGTCAATATGCTGCGTGAATTGTCAAGTGATGTTCTGGGTGAGTATATTCCTTCCTATCAGGTGATAGGCACACGATTTGGCATTACGGCAGAAAACAGAAGTGACGATGTCAAGGCTCGTGATTACACGCCCTCGGCAGATGAAAAGATTATTTTTGACGGTACGGTGGAATTCAAAAACCTTAAACTCAACAAGGTTGTCAGTATCATCAATGATTTGGGAATATGTCCGCTGCTTGCATTCGGCAACAGTTCGGGCGACCTTGCCATGGGACAGTATGTAATGCAGCATGGCGGAAAGGCTTATATGCTGCTTTGTGATGATACCGACAGGGATCACGGTGATACGGAGGTTGCCGCATCATTCAAGGAAGATTGCGACAAGATGGGAATTGAAACGGTTTCCATGAAAAATGAGTTTGCAACGATATACGGTGACTTCAAACTTACGGCTTACAGTGACACGGCAACAGAAGAATCACTTGCCCCCGCAGCGTAAAAGAGCAGGGAGTAGTTATAGTATGAAATCGGAATATATCATTTTGATTCCGCTTTTATTTCAGATAGTCGGATTGGGAATAGCTGTATGCGTAGATCCGTATATAGAAAAACATCATAAAAAAATTATGCTGTTTATTGTGCTTTTGGTGTTAAGTCTGACTGTACAGAATGTGTCGGAATATACGCTCGCCAGGCATATTGCAATGCCGTATGTCAGAACAATAGTTGCTGTGTACGGATATTGCGTAAGACCGTTTATTATACTGATGTTTTTCTATATTCTGGATTCCGGAAAACGACATACCGTTTTATGGATATTGACAGGTATCAATGCGGTGGTTTATATGACTGCATTGTTTACCGACAAAATAAGTTTTTATATCAACAGTAATAATCATTTTGTGCGTGGACCGTTGAGTTTTACCTGTCATTATGTAAGTACGGCAATGCTTGGATTTCTTGCGTATATGACGTTGAAAGACTGTATAAAAACAAGAAAATCAGAATCACTTATTCCTATATTAAATGTTCTGATAATTGTTGGTTCTTTTGTTTGTGACGGAGTTTTAGAAACTGACGTTGTTTGTGTTACCTATCTGACAATAGCGGTTGTCAGCAGTACGGTATTTTATTATATTTGGCTTCACATGAAATTTGTCCGTGAGCATGAAAAAGCACTGATGGCGGAACAGAGAATACAAATCCAGAGAATACAAATCATGATGTCACAGATACAGCCCCATTTTTTGTACAATACTCTTTCGACAATTCAAGCATTGTGCCGTACCGATCCCGAAAAGGCATCTGTTGTAACGGAGCGTTTCGGAAAATATCTCCGACAAAATCTTGAATCGCTCAGTCAGACGGAATTGATCCCTGTTTCAAAAGAGCTGGAACATACAAAGATATATTCCGAGATAGAAAATGTCCGTTTTGATAATATCCGTGTTGAGTATGATACGCCCGAAACAGATTTTATGATACCTGCATTGAGTATTCAGCCGTTGGTTGAAAATGCGATCCGTCACGGTGTCAGAATACGCAAAAACGGCATAGTGAAGGTCAGTACGGTTAAAGTGCCAAACGGCTATGAAATTACAGTAGAGGATAACGGAAAGGGCTTTGATACTTCCTCCATAGAAACGGCTGATAATACACATATAGGCTTGCGGAATGTCAGAGAACGTATCAAAAAAATGTGCGGAGGTACTTTTCAAATCGAAAGTACGGAAAATGTCGGAACAAAAATTACACTTCATATCCCAAATAAAAAAGCAAAATAAAATAATATTGTAAGCCCCCCGACCCCTCCGTCAAAAATCGGCAATTAAAATTGCCAATTTTTGCCACCTCCCCTTTCAGGGGAGGCAAGAGTGGTAACCATCACTTTGCAGGTGTATTTTTATTACTTTTTTATAAAGTTTGACATATAAATAACCGGCTGTAAGCGAAAAACTCGGCTCGCCTCCCCTGAAAGGGGAGGTGGCATTTCATCACGTCAGTGATGAAATGACGGAGGGGTCATGAGGGCGGCAACAAAATTTGAAATTGTCTGAAAGTTATTTCGTGACATTTTATTTATGCAGATTTTCAAATTTGCTCATTTATAGTTCTTTATACATTTTCTTTATGATATTATTATATACGATAATATCGTACTTGTCAATTCATAAAAACGTATATTCCGTCATGATTAAAAATATATAAATTATATAAATCCGTTCAGAATAGTATCATAATATATTTTGGGGGAGAGTAAATGATAAAAGGTATCAATCACACCATGATAGAACTCAACGACACCGAAAACGAATACTATGAAAGAGCTATCTTAATTGTAAAACCCGAATATGCCTCTGTACAGAGAGCTATTTTGGAAGATGAGGCTAAAAAAATGTTGAAAGAACTCGATGTACCGTCAGTTATGAAGTCCAAAAAAAGCAGGTGCAAGACTTTTGTAAAATACGCTTGTGCAGTTGCCATAGGGGCAATTATCACCGCACTTTTTTTCCTGTAATAAAAATACCGTGCATAGTCATATATTTGACTGCACGGTATTTTTTATGGGGTGATTTCATGCTGAAAAAATATTTTTGGGCGGCAAGTGCCATAAGTGTTTTTATATGCGGATATGTCGTACATATCGGCTATGAAATTTCCAACCATGCGGCTTGGAGTTTACTTGTATCAAGTATCAATTCATCTGCATGGGAATTGACGAAGCCCTTTGCACTCGTCTATATCCTATTCGTATTCATAGAACTGTCTTATATGCGACCTTCACTCTTGCATTTCGTTTGTGCAAAAATACTTCTTCTGCACGGCTTTACATTCTTATCCGTAATACTTTTGGGATTTTCACGGAATTTCCTCATATACCCGACAATATTTCTTTCTCTTTTAACAGCGGAATTTTTTTCCTACAAGCTGTATTATTCCAAATGCCGCATTGAACTCTTTTTCATTCCGATATTCATTTCATTTGCAGTATTCTTCTTCACGCTTTTATTTGCAAGTGTCTATCCTCCGCCTTTTTTTCCGTTCACTCAACTGTGAATTTTTCTATTTCTTTAAACATCATCTCCACATTGTAAAGCTTTTTATAAGTGTGATAATGTCCGCAGTACCACTTTTTATATTCAAGCTTATGTTCAATTTCATTCAGCCATTCTTCCGTTGAACTGTCAACTTTACTCTGGTCTATGCCCGACAAAAATACCTCTATCGGCTGATAGTCCAGCGGACAGGTATGCGACAATACCACATCTATTTTATAATCTCTTTTTGCAAGCTGACTTTCAACATACTCTTTGATTTCCTTTGAGGGCTGTTCATTGGCAAACCACAATCCATGGAGAGCTTTTGTATCTTTATCAACGCTGTATGCACCGCCTATCACAATACATTCATAGCCATCAAAATTATATATTTCACCGTCTTTTGCAAAGAGAATATCGGGATATTCTTCTTCATACCAAACCAAACCGCCATGAAACTCTTTCGTTTTATAGCTTGCTATTGCAAAAGGTCTTTGCTCATGGTTTCCGTGTATGCCGAAAAATGTCAAAGGCAATTTTTCTACAAACTGCTTTCTCCTGTCATCATGCCAGTCCAGATAAAAATTCAATCCAACGTCACCTAAAATTATCATTATATCATCTTTTGAAGTATTGTTTTCACGGCAAAAATATTCAAATCTTGAAAAATCCCCGTGAGTATCGCCTGTTATATATATCATAAAATAAATTTCCTTTCACACGAAAATAAAAAACAGGACAGCCCATTTAAAAAACAGACTGCCCTGCATAATAATTATGCATTATGCATTATGAATTATGCATTATTTGATTACTCTTACACGGATAACTCCGTCAACTGCTTTTACAGCTTCGGCATCGGTATCTTCTGCTACGTCAAAAATGGAATAGAAATAGTCTTTCTTTGAACCGCTTGCCATAGCTACTACTTTAGCCGTTTCGGAGAGTTTTGCACAAACTGCGTCAACTGCACACTTGTGAATGACACAAACTCTTGCCGCACCTGATTTTGCCATTGATACAGCAGGCATTGTTACGGAATTTTTGATATTGCCGTTTTCAAGGAAATCCTTGATTTCATCTGCTGCCATTCTTGCACAGTTGTCCTCTGATTCGGGAGTTGACGCACCCAAGTGAGGAATTGCTATTACACCGTCTGCACCGAGTATATCATCTGTTGCAAAGTCTGTTACATAAGCTGATACTTTCTTGTCTGCCAAAGCTGCCAATACATCTGTTGATACAGCGAGGTCTGCTCTGGAGAAGTTCAATATACGTACACCGTCTTTCATCTTTGCGATGTTAGCGGCATTGATAACGCCCTTTGTATCGGGTGTGAGCGGTACATGAACTGTAATATAATCACTTGCGGCAAATACTTCATCAAGAGTATTCACATACTTTACGCAAGGTGAAATCTTCAAAGCGTTGCCGACGGAAAGGAACGGGTCATAACCAATAACGTCCATACCGAGTGCAGCAGCTGCATTTGCAACAAGTATGCCTATTGCACCAAGACCTACTACACCGAGAGTTTTGCCCATGATTTCGGGACCTACAAACTGGCTCTTGCCCTTTTCCACCATTTTGCCGACAGCGTCACCGTTGCCTTTGAGGGTTTTAGCCCATGCAATACCGTCAACAACTTTTCTTGAACTGAGAAGAAGTCCTGTCAAAACAAGCTCTTTAACAGCATTTGCATTTGCACCGGGAGTGTTGAATACAACAATACCCTTTTCACTGCACTTGTCAAGAGGAATATTATTGACACCTGCACCTGCTCTTGCAATGGCAAGAAGGCTCTCAGGCAATTCCATATCATGCATAGCGGCTGAACGTACAAGCACTGCATCAGGATTCTGCACGTCATCTGCTATATTATAATTGTCACCCAATCTTGAAAGACCGATTTTTGAAATCTTATTGAGTGTCAGAACATTAAACATTGTAACCACCCTTTTATTCAATGTGCAATTAGCAATGAGCAATGAGCAATGAATGTGAAAACACCTTTACCACTCACTGCAAACTGCCACACTGCCAACTGCCTTATAAATTGCTAATTGCTAACTGCTAATTGCTAATTGATTATGAATTATTCTTCTCGAATTCGCCCATGAATGCAACGAGCTTTTCAACGCCCTCGATAGGCATAGCGTTATAAATAGAAGCTCTCATGCCGCCAACTGTACGGTGTCCTTTCAAATTAACAAAGCCGTTTTCAGTTGCCTCTTTAACGAATTTAGCATCAAGTTCGTCATTGCCTGTAATAAACGGTACGTTCATAAGTGAACGGTCCTCGGGAACAACTGTGCCTTTGAACATATTGGAATTGTCAAGGAAGTTATAGAGAATAGCTGCCTTTGTTTCGTTGATTTTCTTCATGTTTTCAAGTCCGCCTATGTCGTTCTTCAGCCATTCCAAAACAAGCTTTGCTATATAGATTGTCCAGCAAGGCGGTGTATTGAACATAGAACCGTTGTCAGCGTGAGTCTTGAAGTTGAGCATTGTCGGGCATATATCCATAGCGTTGCCAATGAGGTCTTCACGGATAATTGCAATTACAAGACCTGCCGGAGCCATGTTCTTCTGTGCACCTGCATAGATGATGCCAAATTTTGATACATCAAGAGGTGTGGAAAGGAAGCATGATGAAACATCTGCTACAAGCGGAACATCACCTGTCTGGGGGAGTTCATGGTAAACTGTACCATAAATTGTATTGTTCATGCAGATATAGAAGTAGTCTGCATCTTTTGTAAATGTATCGGGGTCAAGCTTCGGAATATAAGAGAAAGTCTTGTCCTTTGAAGAAGCTACCACATTAGCCTGAATGTATCTTGCAGCCTCTTTCTGAGCCTTTGTAGCCCACTGACCTGTGAGAACATAGTCAGCCTTACCGCTCTTTGTACCCAGGTTCATGGGAATAGCCGTAAACTGCGTAGAAGCACCGCCCTGAAGGAAAAGTACCTTATAGTTATCGGGAATATTCATTACTTCACGGAGAAGGCTCTCTGCACCGTCAATAATGCCCTGAAATACTTTTGAACGGTGTGACATCTCCATAACGGACTGACCGCTGCCCTGATAGTCCAACATTTCTGCTGCTGCCTGCTTGAGAACTTTCTCAGGCATCATAGAAGGACCTGCCGAAAAATTGTAAACTCTGCTCATTGTTAATGCCTCCAAAAAATAAATTTTTTCACGTAATAATTATAGAACAAAATTCTTAATAAGTCAATTACCTTTTTTTATTTTAAAGAAATATAAAACCATTTTTTTCAAAAATGTAATCTCTGCTATAATCATTGCACTTTGTTTTAAAAAAATATTCAATTTTTATATAAATACTCCGATTTTTCCGATAAGCCGTTTACATTATCCATATAATATGTTTTGGGTATTTTTATGAACGCAAGGCAGTATTCACTCCTGTATTCAGAAACTTTTTCATTTTCATATTGATAGTTTGCCTGTAATTTCATGATACTGTCGTCAACAAAAATATGTGATATTTCCACGCTTTCGGGAACGTCATAATATAATACCATATCAATCGCAAGATAGTTTTCTTTAAAAAATTCTTCGTTATATATCGGATTATCTTCAATAATTTTATTCAAAATCTCCGCAGTATATTCGTCATACGTAAAGTCATGTTCAATATAGGTGTCGTCATAGTCTATAATATCACGCTTGATATCCTCATAATCTTTCATTAAACTGAATGAGGCATAAACATCATTGTTTATTCTGTCATTGTCGAGTTCCTTGGAAACATAATATTTTGCCTCCTGCTGTTTAGGTTCAATCTCCTTGTATGACACAAAATAGTAATCCACGCTGTATGATTCAACATCAAATCTCGGTCTGAAAACATCACGGAAAATCATTCCTCCCGTAAATAAAAGTGTCACACACATGACAGGGATAAATACTTTCCTTTCAAGTTTCGTATAAGCGAAATATCCCCATATAATCAGCCCCACAGCTGTCGCCAGCGGTATCAATGCCCAAAGTTCTTTATAAGTATCCGCCATTACATAGGCATTCCTGCTTGCATAGACACCCATACATTTAACCGTTATCCAGCACACTGCCGCAAATCCCATAAAATGAATGACATGCTTATTGACTATATCCTTTTCTTCATCTGCAAGGTTTGCCCTCCCCGTCACAAATGTTGACAATGCAAAACCTGCCACAATTCCCAGCAAATGATAAAATCTCGACAGAATTCCGCTCAGCACAGGAAACTTTATAAAGAAATCGAAACTCCAAAATATGATTGCCAGGCATATCGCCATTGGTACAGTCATCAATAAAATCAAAATAAACGATTTCTTTTTTAAAGCACCGAAGTCATGTTTAGGCACAAACTCCACTTTTTCATTTTCATTGAGATATGTCTGAGTGGTTTCTTCATAGCCCCTGTAAAATTCATTTTCATCATTGAGCGGTTTCTTATCCATGCAAACACCCTCCCGCATTTTTTAAAATATCAGAAACAAAGATAAAAATGTAACAGCCATTATGGGAATAAAAATGATTTTTTCAAATTTCGTATAGAGCAAGAATGACCATATCAAAAATCCCAACGCTGTTAAAAAAGGTATCATACGCCACCAGCCGCCCGACAATATATTCTGCATTCCGTGAGGATTTGAGGACATGGCAAACATTCCGCACGCCGCCGCAAATCCCATGAAATGAAAAACGTGTTTGTTAAGCACTTTTCTGTTTTTGTCAATAATGCTTATGCTACGCACGACTATCACCGAAAATACAACCGCCGGCAATGTACTCATAAAGGGAAACGCATTTGTCAAAATTTGATTGATAATCGGATTGATAGAAATAACTCCCACAGACCACAATATGACTGCCAGACATATTGTAGTCGGAATAATCATCAAGCCTATCAATATGAGTTCCTTTTTTTTCTGAACTGCATACATATTGGACTCATATTTGAGAGGCTCCATTTTCACCTTTTCTCTTTCCGAAACATATCCCTCTGTTGATTCTTCATAACCCGAATAAAAATCCGTATTTTCATAAGGCGACCTTTTTTCCATTTTCCGCCCTCCTCATTTTGCAAGCACGCTGTTTCCGTTTGAATCTATTGCAACGATTGCGGGAAAGTCCTCTACTTCAAATCTGTATATAGCCTCTGTCCCCAAATCCTCGTATGCAAGCACTTCCGCTTTTTTGATACTTCTCGATATAAGTGCCGCCGCACCGCCTATTGCCGCAAAATACACCACTTTATTTTTTATCATGGAATCAATAACTTCCTGATTTCTTGCCCCCTTGCCTATCATACCTTTCAGTCCTCTGTCCAAAAGAGCAGGCGTATATTTATCCATTCTGTAACTTGAAGTAGGTCCTGCCGGTCCGACTGCATGACCGGGCTTTGCGGGTGCAGGTCCCACATAATATATGACTTCTCCCTTGATATTCACGGGCAGTTCTTCACCCTTTTCAATGAGTTCATACAATCTCTTATGGGCGGCATCTCTGCCCGTTATCATTGAACCCGTTATTAAAACACTGTCGCCTGCTTTCAATTCTTTTATCACATCATCTGTCAACGGCAATTTTATCTTTTTCATTTTATTCACCTCTCAAATCTCAGTTTCCTTGTGTCTTGCGGCATGACAGCATATATTTACCGCAACGGGCATTCCTGCTATATGTGTCGGGAATGTTTCTATATTTACACCTATTGCTGTATTCAATCCGCCAAGTCCCGCAGGTCCAAATCCCATTTTATTTATCTCTGTCAAAAGTTCCTCTTCCAATTCCGCATATCTTTCATCGGGATTTTTGGTATCTATCGGTCTTAAAGTCGCCTTTTTGGCAAGCATGGCGGCTTTTTCAAAAGTTCCGCCTATTCCAACTCCCACCACTATCGGTGGACACGGATTAGGTCCCGCATATCTCACACAATCCAAAATAAACTTTTTCACACCCTCAATCCCTGCCGAGGGAGTAAGCATTTTTACAGCCGACATATTTTCACTTCCAAAGCCTTTACAGCCTGCCAAAATCTTTATTTTATCACCGCTCACTATGCTTGTATAAATAATTGCAGGTGTATTGTCCTTTGTATTCACTCTGTCAAATACAGGGTCGGTTACAACGGACTTTCTCAAATAGCCGTCAATATAGGCACGTCTTACACCCTCCTGCACGGCTTCTTCAAAGCTTCCGCCCTCTATCACGACTTTATCTCCGTATTCCACAAAAAGCACTGCCATTCCCGTGTCCTGACATATCGGCACTTCTTCCTCTTTGGCTATTTTGTGATTTTCGATAAGCTGTGAAAGCACGCTTTTTCCCGTAGGCGAAATTTCCGTTTTCTCCGCATTTTTGAGTGCCGTCAGAATGTCCTCACCGATAAAATAATTCATATCCATGAACAGCTTTTTAACCGTTTCGGTAATGACAGACGCATTTACTTTTCTGATTTCCATAGTAAAATTTCCTCCTTTTATAGTAAACGTCACTGAAAATTTCCATTTGTCATTCTGAGGAACGAAGTGACGAAGAATCTTTCAAAGATTCCTCGCTTCGCTCGGAATGACATAGGGCAATTTATTTTGTCGTTTACTATAGTTATTTACATCTCTATTATAAAAAAAATCTTTTTTTATTGCAACGGTATTTTGACAAATTTATAACAATAGTATATAATACAGTTAGCAGTTAGCAATTAGCAATGTGCAATTATCATAACGGCAAGTTTATTTTGCAAATCACCTATGAAACGGAGCAGAATGCATGAAGAAAAAAATTATCATATTTACAATAATAATTGCCGTCATTACCGCTGTGGCAATCATACCTGCCGAACTCTTTATGAACGGCTTTATTAAAGTAAATCCCTCAAAGGAAGAATATGCCGTAAGGGGAGTAGATGTTTCCTCCTATCAGGGAAAAATTGACTGGCAGACGCTTTCCGAACAGGGAATTGACTTTGCATTTATCAAAGCAACCGAGGGCAGTTCCTTTGCCGACAGAAATTTTGAATATAACTGCACGGAAGTGCAGAAAACCCCTCTCAGATGGGGGGCATACCATTTTTTCAGCTACGACAGCGGAGGAGATACACAAGCCGATAATTTTATAAAGACCGTTCCCGTCACGGAAAATATGCTTCCGCCCGTCATTGACCTTGAATTTTACGGTAATTACACTAACTCTCCCAAAAGCCGTGACGAAGTGGCAAAAGAACTTCAAACCATGCTTGACAGGCTTGAAGAACACTATCAACTCAAACCTATCATATATGCTACCGCCAAATCTTACAGCACCTATCTTTCGGACGAATATGCCGACTATGATATATGGATAAGAAACACGCTTGCCGTACCAAACTTTGCAGACGGCAGAAAATGGACTTTCTGGCAGTACTCCGATAAAGGCGAACTTGACGGCTACAAAGGTGAAGAAAAATATATTGACATGAATATATTCAACGGCACTCATGAAGAATTTCAAAATTACGCAAAAGAAAGGACAGATGAAAAATGAAAGTGCTTGTATCAGGCTTGTTGAATGTTGAAACAAACGTTCCCGTAAAGGCATTCCCTCTGGAATACACTGCTATTCCTTTATGCAGATAAATTCAAATGTATCGGGGGTAGGCTACAATCTTTTGAAAGCCTTTCTCACTCTCGGTGATGAACCCGACATAATATCCTATCTCGGAAACGACATTCAATCCGAAATTGTTTTAAATCAGCTTAAATCCGATGGAATAAGCACGGATTCCGTTTCACGCACTCTCAAACAAACTCCCGTTTCCGTCATTCTCGTTGACAAAGACGGCAAACGTCAGATTTTTACCGACCTTAAAGACATTCAGGAAAATACCGCTGATATTACCCCCGAAATTGACGAAAAAATAAAAAATGCAGACATTGTATGTGCCTGCAATATCAATTTCAGCCGTTCCGTTATGAAAAGGGCTGTCGAACTTAATAAAACCGTTGCTGCCGACGTTCATGCCCTCAGCAACGTCTATGACGTATATAACAAAGACTTTATCATGCATTCGGACATTCTTTTCATGAGTGATGAACATTTGCCTTTAAGTCCCGAAAAAATGATGGACTGCCTTTATGAACAGCACGATAATAAAGTAATTGTCATAGGCATGGGCAGTAAAGGGGCTATGCTTCTCGACAGGGAGTTTGAAAGTAAATATTTTCTGACTGCCGCCAATCTCGGAAATGTCGTAAACACCGTTGGTGCAGGTGATGCCCTGTTTTCATCATTCCTCCACTACTACGCAAAAGGCATGAACTGCATAGACGCTCTCAGACGTGCCGAAACTTTTGCCGCCCTCAAAATTCAGCATAACGGGGCTGCTCTTGGATTCAGTTCCGAAAGAGATGTTGAAACAGCCCTTAAATATGCCAATATCTCCGTCACAAAACTTTAATCAATGAGGAATGTGGAATGAGGAGTATTTTCCCCCATTCCTCATTCCTCATTTTTCATTCCTCATTTTTATAAAATGCCTTTACTTTTTCGGTAAAATCGGCTTTACGCTGTACATTGGATATATCCGTTGAAGTGTCGGTATAAATCAAAAGATATTTTCCGTTGTCCGACAAATCCGCAGGATATGCTTCATTTCCGTCAAGCTTGGTGTCCTCCCCGAATACATAAAATTCACCGTTTTTCTTGACTTCATCAATGACACGCTTGCCCTCCTCACCGATATTATCCGTGTCATATTCATACAGCTCTACAATGACAGTTGCATTATCTACGATAAAATTATATCTGTGACCGCTCTTTGCACCTATGACATTGGAAAGCATTTCTGTCGGTTCGGACTTCTTGGGTATGTAGTCCAGTGCAACAAGGTACTTTTCAAGCCCCTCGAGATTGTTTGCATAGTCTGATGCCTTTATTGTATCGGCATCGGGGGCACTCTCCGTTGAAAGCTTTTCAAGGCTTTGACCGCTGCCCGCACAGCCTGCCAGCGATATTGCCGACAACACTCCCAGAAAACCAACCAGTATTTTTTTCATCAATTTTCCCTCCGATAAAATTTCCTTTTTCTTCAATAACGGTATTATAACCTATTTCATAAAACAATTCAAGCCTTTTCTTGTTTCTTGTCATGGGAAAGTTTCTGTTTTTCCTCGGCAAGCATTAACAGATACTTTCTTGTCATGAGGAACAAAAACTGATTTTCTGCCGCAAGTATGATGAATATTGCAGCCACATTGATGTTAATAAACATATATATACCGCCAAATGCGTCTATTGCAGACATAGCACAGCCTACTATAAGAATTGCCGTGACCATTGCAAGAAGTATCACTCCGTTTGAAACATTTTTCTGTACAGATGATGTTGTCATTATCAGTGAAATAAACTTCAGTGCAGGAAAAACAACTACAAGCGTAGGCAAAAGAACGCTGCCGAATGCTCTCCAAACAAATTTTCCGCTCTGACAGGCATATATAAATGACCATACAAGCAGTCCCGCAAACAAAAGACAATAAAACACCGCACCCACTATTGCAATGACTTTCAATACTTTCAAGCCTTTTGTATCGGGATATTTCCTGTACATTAAAATCGACGCTATGAGCGGAACTATTTTTTCCGCTGCTATGAGAAGATTGCCGAAAGCTATCAAATAAAGTATAGTTTTGCTTTGTTGAAGTCTTTCATCAAATGAGCCGAAATCGGAAAAATCAAAATATATTTCCTGACTTTGTGCGGCAAATATAAACATATATACCGCCAATCCCAGCATAATTACCGCACCTGCCGCAAGTGTTATTATCATGCCTATCATTCTTTTTGATTTCAGTATCCCTTTATTCATATTTTACATCTCCCTTTATTTTATAATATTTCCATGCCGCAATAAATATCAGCAAGTCTATGACTGCCGAAAACAGATAGGGTATCACATGAAGTATAATCATTTCGCCAAACAATACCCCTGTAAAAAGAACATCACATACAAACATTCCCATTGAACTCATCAGCAGTATTTTGAGCCATTTCCCATATATGAATTTCTTTGCATAACCGCATGAAATCGAAAGCGATATGAATTTCAGCGTGTTGAAAAGCAGCAGCGGAAACAAAAGAAAAATCAGAAATGAATTGACAAACTGCGTCAGCCCGTTAAGAAAATTCATGCCTATTACCGACATCAGCACCCATACAACACTTACTGCCGTCATTATCACTTTCAGAATAAACAAGCCTGTTTGATATTGTTTGTCTTTCAGCTCGCCTTTACAGCCTGCATAAATCATTGTCAACGCTGCGGCAGGCACTATTTTTTCCCCTGCCATTACAAAATTGAAAAATCCCACCAGCCAATGATAACCGAAATCATTCCCCATCACCTGTGCCGTAATGTAATATACTCCATAGGGAATATAACAAATCCCCCTCAGAAAAAGCAGTATGATAATAAAAAGTACGATTTTTGATGAAAACACTTCTTTTATTTTAGACTTATCCATTTATATCCCCCTCAATATTTTCTTGTCATATCATTATAAGGCGGATATGGTGTATTATCGGGCTGACTGTGACTTGCAGCGTCAACATCTCCTGTCGGATTATATGTACTATATCCACTATTATTCTGCTGATACGGCACATAACCATTATTATTTTCCTGTGGCTGATACGACGTATAACCATTATAACTATTCTGTGGCTGATATGCTGTATAACCGTTATAATTATTTGGTGACTGATAAGTCTGATTGGGGGAATACTGCTGTTCGGGATAAAGATTGGATACATTCTGCCGATACACACGCTCCGCATTGTCCGCAAGAGGGAGCTTTTTGGCATACTGCCTTACTACCGCAAATACAAGAAAGTTGATGACAGATACCAAAAAAAGTATGCCCATTGAAAGCGTGAAACGCCAGAAAAAATGATTTAATCCCGCAAATTCATTTTGAATATCACTTGTATCGGATTGCGTAGCCATTAAAACAGCCCCTATAATACACAAAACAGAAATAATTCCCGTGAAAAGTCCCGTAATGAATGCACTGAACTGTAAAGGACCTGCACCCGACGATGACGGCATTACACCATCTATTGTTTTTTTGGCAGATGCACAGAATGCTATAATACTGACCGTGTACATAAAGTTAATTCCTATAAATACACAAGTGATAATGCCTGCAAGAAAAGTTTCACTGTCTTGAAGCATTCCAAGACCTAAAAACACCCCTGTAAATGTCGCCAAACCCTCAAAAACGATTTTTGTTATGCCGAAAGCCTGCAATACCGTAAAGCCTGCACGTGGGGAGTACTGCGAATTAAG
>ONIF01000259.1 GCA_900317795.1 uncultured Eubacteriales bacterium
AGGTTAATACCGTTGATACTGTCCGCTGTGAATGTTGCAGACAATGCCGCTGCTTTTTCAGCCGTTCCCATGTTGTTGGTAGCTTTTTCGACTTCAACGAGAATATCCGTCAAATCTCCAAAATTGCCTGCTGCATCTTGTACAGCAATGCTTGTTTCACCTATCTTTATTTTGCCGTCTTCCATTTTATTGGTGATGTCACGCACGATTGCCGCCATAGCTGTACCAGCTTCACTGCCTTTTTTGCCCTGATTCGCCATTGCTTCAAGAAATGAAGTGACGGTTTCAACGTCTTGTCCGGCAGCGTTCAGATTGGCGGCACAGTTTCGATATGCCTCTCCTAACTGTTCCGCTGATGTGTTGGAATTTCCCTGTGCATATGTAAGCAAATCTGCAAAGTATGCAGATTGGTCGGCAGCCATTCCGAAAGCTGACAGATAATCCGTTACCATGTCAGAGGATTTTGCCAATTCCATGCCCGAAGCCGCTGCCAAATCCAAAATACCGCCTAAAGCTGCCGTTGACTGCTCCACATTCCAGCCCGCCAACGCCATATATTTCAACGCATCAGCCGCTTCCGTAGCGGAAAATTTGGTGCTTGCACCGTATTTCCGTGCGGTTTGTTCAAGTATTTCAAGCTGTTCGGCAGTCGCACCCGAAATCGCCTGTACCTCAGACATGGAACTTGTAAAGCTTTCGCCTGTCTGTATAACGTCTTTTGCCAAATCGCCAAGTTTTGAAATCAACAGGTTGATACCCTGACTTATCAGATTACCGACAGCGACAGTCATGGAAGAAAATGTTTTATTCAGATTTTCACTGTTTTCTCCAAGCTGTTCCGTTGATTCGGAAGTATCTCCGAGAGCCTGCTGTAATTGTTCCTGCTCTCTTTTAAGCCGTTCGACCTTTGACTTTTCTTCGTCAATCACACGGTTTAATTGAGCAATTTTATTTTCCTGTTCTTCATCAGCTTTGCCGTTTTCTTCAACCTGCCTTTGCAGTGCTTTCAGTTCCTTTGCCGCTCTTGCAATGACAAGATTTGAATTTTGCTGTTGTTTTTTATTATCTGCAATAGCTTGATTAAGCTGCTGCAAAGTCTGTTCCGACTGTTCAGCGTTTTCCGTTAAATTACTGTTGTTAAGTGCAATTTCGGCAACAAGCCTGCCTAAATGTACTTCATCTGCCATTCCGTCACCACCATCTTGTTAAAAATCGTCCGCATAGATTTCTTCATCTTTATCTTTGTCAGGCGTGTGCATATCGTTGTATTCGTCCATCATTGCAATGAATTCATCATAATAGTAATTGTTCAGCAATTCTGACTTTGATAAACCTATACTCTGAGCGATTGCAAGCCATCTTTGTAACCAGTATTTGCTTTCGGTGCAGTCAGCTTTTTCAGCCGCTGCACGTTCCCGAAAAAATCCGTCATATCATTCATTTCCCAAAAGGTTATGATAATTTCTATCAGGTCATTCAGTGACAGCGGATTTTCATTATCCACATCAAGCAGACGTTCTTCGGGTATATTCAGCAATTCCGAAACAAGCCTGCAAAACTCTGTCGGAACTGCTGTCAAAAGCCTTACAACAATTTTTTCGATAACATTACTATCTCCGCTTTGGAATTGAACAAGCAATCCACTCAAACCGCCGAATTCGGGTAATACGGAATTGATGATGATATCGGGCAGATTTTCAAGCGTATTCAATGCCTTTATATACCTTGCAACAGGGAGCTTCACGATTTTTACACCGTGAAGCTCCTTCGTTTCGGGCAAACTCATTTTTATGCTTTCATCTTTCATGTTTCAGCACCTCACGGATTTGATGAAGTTGTTGTATTAAAAGCGGTAAGCCATGTCAAAGCTGTACCTTTTGCAATATCCTTTGTATCTCTTACAACACCATCTGACTTTCTCGGAGTGCACTCGAATGTCAAAGTATAAGACTGTGCATCATTGTTCTGACCTTTGGTTGTATGCGATACTCTATAACCGGTGCATTTTGCAGAATAGTATCTGTACAGTCTGTAACCGCCGTCTGCACGGAGTGCCGAAAATGTCAGTGCAAGTTCAGGAGCCTCGTCCGTGTTGCTTTCCGACAGCACACCGTCTGTCAGTGTTACGCCAAGTATGAATGCTATCGTCGAAAGTTCCGCCTCGACAACAGTAATTTCAAGATTGGTAGTTTCCCAATCAGCACCGCTGTCCCATACACCATCATCTGCACGAATATTAAAATTTGTTCTATTGTCTGTCGGTGAACAGCTCTGAGCACCCGGAACAGCAAGATATGTACTGTCATCTGCAAGATATGTCGAGTTTGTGTTTGTCGTAACACTTCTTACACCAAAATTATTAAAGCCTTTCAAATATTTAGCCATATTATTTTCATTCCTTTCATTTATTTCCCCATACGGCAATTTCACCATAAAAAGTTGCATAACCCTCTCCACGAGAGAGAATGATTTCACGTCTGCGTATTCTTGATATACAGAATGTATTTTCTGTAAGCTGTATGGGAGTTTCATCAATGCCGCTGTCGAGAAGTCCAAGTATGTATTTGCAGTCGCTTTTTGCAAGGTCATAGCTTTCACGTCTGACCTGCACTTGAATATAGTGCTGACTTGAATTATCGCCGTTGTTTACAACATTGTTCCACTCTGCCAAATCAACAGCATTAACACACTTTTCAACAGCCGGCATGAAGTCAAGGAAAATATTATCAATCCCCTGATTTTGAAGATATGTTTTCAAACTGTCAAGCATGATATTTCCCCTTATTCATCAATTTTACCATTTGCGATAAGCTGTAAAATACGATCTTCATCACCCGTTAAAACGCTTTCAAGATATTTTGCCTGACCGCCCAGAGGGTGATCATATTCCGTATGCTCATGTTGATCAGCCGCATAGGGTGTATTGTAACTGACAGAACCAACAGTCGCACCTTCTGGAACTTCCTCCAAAACGATTGTCAGACCTGTACCGCTGTCAGCCTGAACATTGTTTTCTTCTTTTCGATTTTTCTTTTCTTCATCAGAGAGGTTGCTCGGATTACCTTTGGCAATAACGGTATTATCTATTTCGACAATAACAGAACCCCTCAAATCACCAAATTCAACAGGTGCTCTTTTCTGACTTTCGTTTGCAACGTACAGCAGGGCATCTTTCATTCCTGCAACGCTGTTATGTTGCATTTTATCAACTTCTTCCTGCAGGTTTTCGATAACATCATTTAACCCTTTGAGATAATCTCCGCTTGCAATATCCACTCTTTTTGCCATTATAAAGTCACCTCATAATGATCAATTTTTCCAAAAACAGATTGTATCGGCTTGCAGGACTTCACTGTAAAACGGTTATTTCATTCATCTGAAACG
>ONIF01000248.1 GCA_900317795.1 uncultured Eubacteriales bacterium
GGTTCCAACATTCTTATCACGTGTTCCTTGAAAAGAATGCCTTCCAAATGGTCATATTCATGACATATTGCCTTTGCAAGAAATCCCTCTGCATTTATTGTAAACTGGTCGCCATGCCTGTTCTGTGCCACTGCCGTTACATACATGGGGCGTTTTGTAATGCCGAACTCTCCCGGACATGACAAACACCCTTCACTTGTTTCCTGTTCACCGCTTGTTTTTGTTATCTGCGGGTTGATAAATTCAAGTCTGCCCTCACCTATGTCAATGACAAAAATTCTTCTTAAAATTCCCACCTGCGGTGCGGCAAGTCCCACTCCGCCACCGTTATCCATGGTTTCATACATATCCTCTATCAGCTCTGCAAGCTTGTCATCAAACTTTTCAACAGGTCTGCACTTCTTGGTTAATATCCTGTCGCCCTCTTTGACTATATTCCTTATTGCCATAAATTCTCCTCCTTTGTCTTAAACAGCTTCACTCTCAACTCTCCACACTCCACTCTCAATTCGAGTTTTCGGGGTCAATGTCGGCATAGGCTGTTATATCCGAAAACTGCCTGTTTTTCCCGAAGTCCGTGAGAAGCCTTGAAAGCATTTCTCTGAAACGCCTTGTATTCTTAAATCTTATTGTCAGCCTGTAACGGTACTTATTGTTTATCTTTGAAACGAGTGCAGGTGACGGTCCCAAAACTCTCATCGGCAAATCACTGTATTCAGCCTTTGCAAGTTCCGCAAGGCTGTCTGCAAAACTCTGTGAGGCAATGCGTGTTTTTTCCATGTCCCTGCCTATGAATGCCACTATGCATATATCCGTAAAAGGCGGATACAGCATTGCTTTTCTCATAAGAATTTCATCTTTATAAAATTCCGTGTAATTCTGCTGTGAGGCAAGGTCTATTACGGGGTTTTCGGGTTCATAGGTCTGTATGACCGCACGCCCGTGCAAATCTCCACGTCCCGAACGTCCCGCAACCTGCGTTAATAGAGAAAATGTCCTCTCATAACTTCTGAAATCATCATTATGAAGCATTTGGTCTGCCGAAAGCACTCCTACCAGCGTTACATTTGGGAAATCCAATCCCTTTGCCACCATCTGCGTGCCAAGCATGATGTCATATTCACCGTTTTGAAATGCCTGCAATTTCTTTTCATACGCAAATTTCTGCATAGTGCTGTCCGTGTCAAGACGGATTATTTTTGCTCTCGGAAATAATTCCTGCAAATCACTTTCCGCTTTCTGAGTGCCTGCCCCCGAATATCTCAACATATCCGATTGGCACGACGGGCATTCTTTCGGCGGTATTATCGAATATCCGCAATAATGACACATCAATCTTTTATTTGCACTGTGATACGTCAAGGAAATCGAACAGTTCGGGCATTTAATAACCTGCCTGCACTTCATGCACATCACAAAGGTATTATATCCTCTCCTGTTTAAAAGTATTATCGACTGCTGACCGTTATTTAAATTATACTGTATCTCATTCAGCAATACCGAACTGTAACCCGAAAAATTCCCTGCAATTTCCTCTTTATTCATGTCCGCCTTTATGACATCGGGCAGTTTTGCATTTCCGAAACGCTCGTCAAGTGTTTCAAGAGAGTATCTTCCCTCACTTGCAAAATAATAACTCTCTATTGACGGAGTTGCCGAACACATCAGCAAAAGTGCATTATTCTCCACACATCTTATTTTCGCCAATTCCCTTGCGTGAAATCTCGGTGATGACGACGATTTATAGGTATATTCCTGTTCCTCGTCAATGACGATCAAACCGATATTTTCAAGCGGTGCAAATACTGCGGAACGTGTGCCGACTGCGATAGTTGCCTTTTTATCCTTGACCTTACGCCATTCCGAAAGCCTTTCCGAAAGCGACAAGCCACTATGAAATACAGCAACTTTATTTCCGTAACGGGCTTTGAATTTTGCCAAAAGCTGAGGTGTCAGGGCTATTTCGGGCACCATGCATATAACCCCTCTGCCGTCTGCATTGGCACGGTCTATCAGTTTCATGAATACAGACGTTTTTCCGCTTCCCGTAATGCCGTAAAGCAGTGACGCACACGGCTTTTCACTTTCATATTTCTCTATGAAAGAATGATAAACATTCTGCTGTTTTTCCGTTAAAACAATATCCCTGTCATCTGTCACGGAAATCTCACTTTCGGGAATTTCGGGCGGTTTATCATCATAATAACTGCAAATGCCCTTTTTTACAAGATTATCGACTACACTGCCCGACACTCCCGTAAAATACAATATCTCTTTTCTTGAAACATCTGACATTCGCAATATATTGATAACTTCCGTCTGCTGAGGAGTGTAATTCATATCTTCACTGTCGTTTTCAAGATGTACCATCTTGACGGTAATATCCTGCAAACGCTTTTTGACCGTTTCAGACCTTGACAAGATATTTTTTTTATACATCTCCGTGAATATATCTCCCTCGGAAAGTCCCATTGCTTTCAAAAGCCTGTCATGCCTTACGGGAATTTTCCTTGACTTCAAATACAAATATATCTGTTTTTCCGTTTCGGAAAGGTCGTCAATTTCCTGCTGTGAAAGTTCATTCGCTGTATAGCTGTACATTACTTTCAAAGAAAGCCCTGTCGGCAACATGGCATGACACGCACCGAACAGCGTACAGAAACATCTGTCTTTCATCATGAATGCAAGCTTTACAAGCTCTTTCGATAAAACAGGCTCTTTGTCAAGCAATTCACTTATTTTCTTTAATTTGGAAATATCTTCCGTTTCGTGCAGTTCCATAATAATGCCCTGTCTTAACGAACCCCCGAAATTCACCATAACCCTGCAACCGACTTCCGCATGATTTCGGCAATTTTCGGGTATGATATAATCATACAGCTTGTCAAAGTGATACAGCGTGTTTTCAACAGCAACTCCCCCGACAAGATGTTCAGTCATCTACATCAGGCTCTAATATAATATATTTATGCTCTTTGAACTCGTCAACTGCCACGATAACGGGCTTATCACATACCTTGCCCTTGTCCTGACGCATATCGTCTGTAATCTTTCTTGCCCTCTTTGCAACGGCTATTGCAAGAGCATATTTGCTCATCTTGCCTGCAAAAATGTCATCTACATTCGGTTTTGTGTATTTCTCATACATCATAAAAACATTCCCCTTTTCTCAGTTACTCGTTTCTTTCTTGAATATATCTTCAATTCTATCTGCACATTCCTGTACAGTATCATTGACTACCACATAATTATAAAGCTCCGAAAGCTTCATTTCTTCCTCTGCCCTTGCAAGACGCTTTTTAATCTGTTCTTCCGTTTCGGTATTCCTCCCACGCAGACGGCTTTCCAATTCCTCCATTGACGGTGGCATGATAAATATTCCTATACATTCGGGTCTTTTTGCCTTTACTTTCTGATAGCCCTCTACCTCTATTTCCAATATGACATTCTTTCCCTCTGCAATCCATTTATCAACAGGTGCTTTCGGTGAGCCGTAGTAATTTCCGCAATACT
>ONIF01000249.1 GCA_900317795.1 uncultured Eubacteriales bacterium
CAAATTATAGCAATCCGCCACAGAAAAATATTTTGCTCTCAAAATTTCTGTATAGGCATTTTGCAGACTTTTCAGCATGATTTTTTCATTTTGGGTGTCGCCGATAAAAGCAATGGCTCTTACAGCGTCAAGTGCATATTGATAAAATTCAATCGTATAGTGTAAGGGGTGAAGTCCCCATTTGTGATTTTGGTTGCAGAGTACTTCTGTATCGGGGCATTTTATGACATGGGCATTGGGAAAGTATTTTTCAAAAAGTTTATAGGCTCTTTTGAGATACCTGCAAGTAAGAGAGGTATCGAAACATCTTGCGGAATTTTTGGGAATTTCCTCAGTGGTGCATTCAGTGGAGAAGTAGTCTATTTTTGCATTTTTGTCAATAAATCTCTGAGTGAGGGGCAATTCAAGAATAATCATTTTTTCCTCTGGAATATGCTCTTTAATAAGCTCGGCATACTGTTGGAGATAGTCAAAAAAGAGTTCTTTTTTATCGGGAAAGCGGAATTTTTCGATAATTTCAAAGGGTGCATTTTCGAGAAATTCGGGATTTTGTTTAAGACCGTCTTTATATGTGATGTATGTGACGGTGTCATCAGGCATTTTCACTTTAAGGGTGTATATAGAAAAAAGTATTCCCAAGTCAATAAGTGTATAATCTGCATCGAAAAGTGAAAGATATTCAAAGACAGTTTTATTAAGGTCAAGGCAGTTACAGCGTTGAGCATAATGGTTTGAATTGGGGAAATCGCTTTCGGTACATATTATATTTTCGGAGAGTTTGGGACTGCACACGGAAAGGGGACTGATATTGGTAATACACTGCTTTATATCAAAACCGCCGTTGTTTTTAAAAAGTCCGAACAAGTCCCTTGAAACACAACAGCCTAAAATATTGATAGTTTTCATTGGAATGTGCATTTCCTTTCATAAGAGTTATTTGAACTTGAATTAAGAAAACAGTCAGCTGTCACAATCATTGCACATTGCACACTGCACATTGTTTTCAGTGGACGACAAATTCAAAGTATTCTTTCTTTACAACGTTGTTTTCATCACTTGCCTTAACGCATATCTCATATACGGCAAAATGCATAGGCTCGTATGTCATGGAGCTTCCGCCCTCAAAATCGAGCGGTTGCCAATTTCTTTCCAGTTTTTTTCTGATGAATATTTCATAGGAATATTTACCCGTACCGCCCTCGGCATTAAGGCAGATGGTGACAGGCTCGCCAAGACGAACCGACTTTGAAGAAATAAAGGACTTATTGACAAGCGGATAAACACCGTCAGCGGTGCAGGAATAGCGTTCACGTATCAGCTGTTCATAAAGGCTTTTGATTCTTCTGAGTAAAATTTTTTCGCTTTCCCTGTCGGCAGAGCCTGCAACAGCCCTCACGCAGTCAAGAGCATAACTGTAATACTCGCTGATATAGTGAAAAAGATGTACTTCCCACTTGTGATTGGCGTTGCAGAGTACTTCAACATTGGGAAATTTTATCACATGGGCTTTGGGGAGGCTGTTTTCAAGCACTTCATAAGCTTCTGAAATATAGCGTGTCTTTTTGGCAATGTTGTTTGAAGCGGAAAAAAGCTTTATATTTCCCTCATTGTCAATATATCTTTCCATAGGCTTTGTTTCAAGTATGATAATTTTATTCTGGTCAAAGTGCTGTTGAATCATCTCCGCATACTGATATACAAAAGCCATCATTGTAAACTCGTCATCATAGGCGTTAAATGATTTGATAACATCAAAGGGGGCATTTTCGAGAAACTCGGGATTTTCATTGATAGCCTGAGTTCTTGTGATATAAGTAAAATTTTCTTCATCGGTGTCATTTTTCATTCTGACCTGCAAAACCTGCTTTGACATGAGATTTACAAAATCTATCACTATATAGTCAAACTCCGATTCATTGACGTAGTCAAAAACATTCTTGTTGATGTCAAGCACCGCACATCTTTGATAATAGTGTCCCGAATTGGGGAAGTCATCTTCGGAGCATAAAATTTCATCGGAGAGCTTGGGCGAGCACAGCGAGAATATGCCCGAATTTGTGACACACTTTTCGATATGAAAACCACCGTCATTTTCGGACATACCAAAAGTATCTCTTGAAACACAGCTCCCCAGAATATTGATATTTTTCTTCATATTATCCCTCTTGAAAAAAATATTTTTTTACAGAGATATTATACTATACTTTTCAGTTTATTGCAAGGAGATTAGAATTTATTTTTTTGGACCGTGTATGCTGATGATATTTTTCTTTTGTCTGAGCATTTTTCCCCTGTCGGACAGCTCAAGAAGATAGTCGGAAGTAACTTCATAGAGTTTGGCAAGAGATGCCACGACATCGGCAGGTACGGTACTTTCGCCCCGTTCATACCGCTGATACTGAGTGGTGTGCATACCGAGATATTCTGCAATCTCCTTTTGAGTGTAGTCCCTGTCCTCACGCAGTTCACGCAGACGGGGAAATTCTTTGGCTTTACTTTTGATAAGTCATCATCTCCTTTTTGATATATTTTACAGCATATTTGGCAGAAAATGAAAAAATAACACAAAATTGTGTTGCAAAAAACACGCAGGTGTGTTATGGGTGAAAATAATTCTCTTTTAAAAAGAAAAAATGACACACAAACCGTGTGTCAGCAAGGGAAAATTATCTTTTTTTGTCGGTGAGTTCCAATATGTAATCGGTTTTTACTTTGTAAAATCTTGCAATTTTTACTATGACATCAGCGGGAACGGTTGTTTCTCCTCTTTCGTAGCGTGCATAGGTGGTGAGTTCCAATCCGAGTTCTCTTGCAACATCTGCTTGTGTCAATTTGGTTTCGTAGTCGTTGCGGAGGATATATATTCTTTTATAGAATTTGGGTTTTTTGCTCATATAAGTTTCACCTTAATCCTTTCGGTCAGCGGTTTTCCCAACTTACATAAGCACTGCAGTGCGTTTCTCTTTACTAATTAGTATGTATATATTATAGCACACAAAGTCCTTTCTGTCAAAATTTGACATCACAAAAAGCAACGAGTTTAAGCCATTTTTTGAAATTTAATGGGCAAAAAAACGTACATATAAAAATTATTTTCATGACTGATTTTCACTAATGGGCTTGACTTTCCGCCAAAAGTGTGCCGGCTTTATGGTTTATAAAAATTGTCACTTTGCACGAAATTTCATAAGTATCATTATTCATAACTAACAAAAAAATCATATAAAAATGAAATTCTGCACCAATTTAATCTGAAAATCTCTTTAAAAAGATATAATGTGACTTTAAGCCGTCAAAACACAAATTTGTGTTATTTTCGGGCATTCGTAAAAAAGCGTGATATAATGATTTTACAGCGGAATGCTGAAAAAAAACAATTTTAAGGAGATGTTGTAGAGTGAGAGTGATTATTATATTTGCAGTTGTATTGGCAGTAGGAATTGCTATAGATAAGCTTACTACCAAAAATGCAGACAGGGAAAGCGGACAGTCAAGAAAGAAATTTTGGATGTCAAGAAAGAAATTTTGGATTATAGCGGCTGTTGCTTGTGCAATAGGAGTGGTCATGTTTTTTGTAGAATCGGCAGTTTTGGGATTATAAGGAGGAAATTTATATGTGGTTTTTTGTTTGGCTTATATGGGGATTGATATGGGGGTATGCTACGAAATCTGTTATATCAAACAGAGGATATGATGAAAAGACTGCAAATACATGGTCATTTTATGGGTTTCTGTTTGGAATAATTGCCTTTTTTGTTGCGTTCTCAAAACCGCAGGTTCAGCAGCCGACTGTTATCAATACGGTACAAACCTGTGGATTCGGACAGAGATATTTTGAAAAAAGGCGGTTGGAAATGTTCCTGCGGTAAGGTAAATTACAGTTATGCCACAACTTGCAGTTCATGCAGGAAAACAAAAGAACAGGCGGAAGATGAAATATATCAGCGTGAACAGAAAGAACAGGTTAAAAAAGCAAAAGAGCAGGAAATGGAAAATCTCAAATATCTTTCCGAGTACAAACAGCTTTTTGATAATGGGATAATTTCGCAGGAGGAGTTTGATAAAAAGAAACAGCTTATTATGAATGGCGGATTTCTTTATGATAATCAGCGTAAGGAACTTGAAAATCTCAAAATGCTTTCGCAGTATAAGCATTTGGTTGAAACGGGTGTCATAACGCAGGAGGACTTTGAAAATAAAAGGCAGGAGATATTGTCTGAAAACAATCAATCAAAGACAAGTATTGCAAAAAAACAAGAAGAAGGTACTGCTCACGAAAAATTAGACCGTTATAAAACGTGTCCCTCCTGCCAAAAGAAGTGTTTGAAATCCTGCAAAGTCTGCTCACAGTGCGGATATGAATTTGATTAAGGAGTGTATTTTTTATGAATAATAATTCTCTTTCTGTACAAAAGAAAAAAAGTATCATCTTTCCATCGAAAATTGTTGGAATACTTCTCTTGATTTTAGCACTTTTGTATTTAGTGAGCCTAATCAATATTCTTTGGGATTTTGTTGCGGATTTTGGGGATTTTGAGAGCATTTTTTATAGTCTGTATTTTAGTGTAGAGGAAAAAATACAATATGCGATCAGAGAATTTATCACAATATTTACAGATTCCATCATAGTGTTTGTAAGTTTTGTTACGGGAAGATATTGTCTGGCTGTGGCTTCGGAAAATGCTATTCTGAAAAAAGGCGGTTGGAAATGCTCCTGCGGTAAGGTAAATTATAATTATGATGATACTTGCGTATCGTGCGGTAAAACAAAGGAGTTGGAAGAGCATGGATATGAAGAAAAAACCGAGAATGCCGAAAATACATTTGAAAATCAGGAAAATGTTACAGTACAACAGAGTAAATCCAAAATACAGGGAAAAGAATTATGGATTGTTGTTGTCGCTTTGGCAGTCATCGGCTTAATGATATTTATCATTTCATCTTATAAATTCGGTGACAATAATAATTCCGTAATAGACAATTTGTTGGGAACCAACACTTTGGATTTCCATGACGTATATAGTGAATGTGGATTGGACAGTACTTATGCAACCGTTGCATTGGACGGAAGTTACCTTAAAATTGAAGCGGAAGAGCCTGATGATGATCTTAAATATAGTGACCGTTCAAAATATATAGAAAAAGCAGAAATTTTGGTGAATGCCTTGTCTATATATAAGGATATAAACAGGAATCTTGGATTGCCGGAATCACTTGATGAAAAAATAGGACATACAAGCGGTCTTGACGGCAAGCAGACAGAGGAATATGACAAGGTAAAAGTTACATGGTCATACGATGCGAACAGTGGTTTAATGATATTGTATGAATGCAAATAACAGTACGTTTTTTTGCCCTATTTAAACGAATAAATTCCTTGAAATTCGGCTTTTTTCGTGTTATAATATATACAGTAAAAAATGAATGGAGTGCTGAAAGTGGCAGAGCAGATAACAAATATGGAAAAATACGAGAACTACCGTGAACAGATGGGCAGGCTTAAAAAGGCGATTGAAGCAAAGTTTTTTCTT
>ONIF01000250.1:0-3162 GCA_900317795.1 uncultured Eubacteriales bacterium
TTTAAACCCCTCCAAAACAGTGAGCATCATAAAAAGTGTTCCGAGAGTTCTCCAGTCAATGTCGTTGAAAAGCTTAACTGAGGGGGGCGTGATAATGAGAGCCGCCAGAGCTGCCAAAACCGATACTGAAAGCATGATTTCTTTTTTAATAAATTCCCATATTTTTTTCACTGTAAGTTCACCTGCCGAATAGTATTTTTTATATCATATCAGAAAATAGTTATTTTGTCTATCGGAATTTTAAATGGAAAAGTCAAGTGTTGCTATTTATAAAAGAAAAAAGCATACAGCTTTTTAAGAGGTGTATGCTTTTGATGTTTTTATTTACGTTTTTTCTTTGGAAAAGTGTATATAAGAGTTTTAGAGTCTTTGTATGGCATGAATATCATAAGTCCCATAAAGAACAGCAAGCCTGCCGAAATAATGATTCCGACGATATAGTAAACGGCATATTCTCCCTGCAGTGCCCCCGAAAATATCGAGCCGAATTGATAGATAATGAAAGATATGGCGTATGCAAATCCGAATTGATATGCCACTGCAAACAAGGTCCATTTGATATTATTCATTTCTTTTTTGACTGCACCGATAACCGCAAAATTCGGTATGCAGAGCAGATTGAATATCATAAAGCAGACCGCACTCAGCGGAGTAAGGGATTGAAGATAGCTTTCACTGATGACAGAGGTAATATTTTCTTTTCCGAAAAGCCCGATGAAAGCACCCACAGAGGTGTTGGCATTTCCAAACCCCAGCGGTGAAAATATGACAGCGAGGTTTTCAAATATGAGATAAATAATGCTGTCGGAGAAAGGGAGTTCCGCATTGAAGCCGAATTGCCCTTCGGTAATGTCGAAATTTAAGCCTGCCCAGAGTGCCATTGATGAAATCATAATGATACTGCCTGCTGTTTTTGTAAAGTCCTTGCACCTTTGGCGAGCCGTCTGAAAAACATCTTTAAAACGTGGCTTGCGGTAGTCGGGGAGTTCATATATAAACGGCACGGGATTTCCCGAAAATAGGGAAGTTTTTCTGAGGAACATACCCGAAATGAATACAGCGGCAAGGCTGATAAAATAGGCACTTACGGCAGTAAGCAAAGAATTGTCAAAAACTGCCGCCCCTATTGCAGTGATAAAAGGGAGTTTTGAGAGGTCGGGCATGAATGAAGAAGTGATGACGGACATTTTTTTATCACGGTCATTTTTCACCAGGTCACATGAAACAGTACCCATTATATTACTGCCTGCCCCCATGACAAGAGGTATGATGGAGATACCCGAAAGACCTGCTTTTCTGAATACGACATCAAAAATAACGGCAACTCTTTTAAAATATCCGCTGCTTTCAAGAAATCCCAGTAAAATGAACATGATAAGCATGGCAGGCATGATATATAACACGTTGCAGACACTTTTCATAACACCGTCAATAACAAGTGACGGAAGCCATGACGGACTGCCCATTTGAGAAAACCAAGTATTTAACAGTCCGGCTATACCGGGAATTTCCATTTCCTCCATGCCGAAAAAATTCCAGCTGTCGCTTAAAATAATATCTCTCAGCAAGTCGCCCAATATATTTCCCAAAGGAAATGTAATTGCATATACTGCCGCCATTATCAAGAAAAATATAGGGATAGCCGTCCATCTGTCCATGATAAGCTTATCAGCCTTTTTTGTAAAAGAGGTTTTTTTCTTTTCGTCGCTTTTTTTATAGCACGACTTCACCACAGCGGATATATATTCGTATCTCTCTTTATTTAAAATACTTTCTGCATCAAGACCAAGTTTTTCTTCTGCCCGTTTAACTTCCTTTTCGATAAGGTCTTTGGTACGCTCGGTTATATCGGCTTTTTTAGTAATTTTTTTATCTCTTTCAAACAGTTTCAAAGCATACCATTTTTTTCTGTTTGGATTGACGGTTTTTAGTGCAAGCATACTTATTTCCGTCAAAGCCCTCTCAACTTCAACGCTGAAATGATGTTGAGGCAGAATTCTTCTTGTACTTTGAGCCGCCTCTATCAGCATATCGGTAGTATCGGCAATGCCTTTTCTTTTGACGGCACAAACCTCTGTTACATAACAGCCCAGTTTTCTTGACAATTCTTTTATATTTATTCGGTCGCCGTTTTTTTGGATAACGTCTTTCATATTGACAGCCACTACCACGGGCATTCCCAATTCAAGCAGCTGCGTTGTAAGATATAAACTCTTTTCCAGATTGGTACCGTCAACGACGTTAAGTATAACGTCAGGTTCTTCGTCAAGAAGATATTCTCTTGCAATCACTTCTTCCATTGTATGAGGTGACAGAGAGTATATTTCGGGCAGTTCAACTATTCTTGCACTTTTATGCCTTTTAAGCCTGCCGATTTTTCTTTCAAGCGTCACATCATGCCATTTTTTAAGTGATTGGTTGGAGGCGGTAAGGGCATTGAAAAGAGTTGATTTGCCGCTGTTCGGATTTCCGACAAGTGCAATTTTTATTCCCATTTTGATTACTCCACTTCAATTTTTTTCATATCGGACTTTCTTATAAAAATATCGTTATCTTTAACTCTCACTCTTACGGGGTCGCCAAGAGGTGCAGATTTTTTAACAAGCACCTGCGTACCCTCATTCATGCCGATGTCCATGATACGATATTTTAAAGCACCTTCTGCGTGCAGTTTTTTTATCACAGCGGTTTCACCTGCTTTTACATCTTTAAGTGTTTTCATAAAGCCAAAACTCCAAAAGTATAATTATAGTTTTAAATTTATCACAGCGGATTTTTTTTGTCAATATGCTGTGATAAAAACCCTTGATTTTTTGGCATTTGTATGGTAGTATTAAATAAAATATCCTAAAAGGAGATAAAATTTTTATGAACAAAGAGAAAAACGTTGAAAAAACTATCGAAGACTATCTTGAAGCAATGCTTATGATAAAAGAGAAGCAGGGGTATATACGTTCCATAGATGTTGCATATCGCCTTGGTGTTACAAAGCCGAGTGTAACTTACACTACAAAGCGTTTGAAAGAGCGTGGGTATATCATAATGGACGAAAATAATTATATCATTCTCACGGAAAAAGGCATGGCGATTGCCTCGCATACGTATGAAAAGCATAAGATGCTTACGAAATTTTTTATTGATTTGGGTGTTGGCGAAGAAATT
>ONIF01000250.1:3181-7255 GCA_900317795.1 uncultured Eubacteriales bacterium
TGGCGAAGAAATTGCAATGAAAGATGCGTGCCTTATCGAGCATGATTTAAGTCCCGAAACATTTGAAGCACTTTGCAGGCATATCAATTCTATTGAAAATTAAAAAAAACAGGGCTGTCGCAAAATACAAAGATTTGCGGCAGCCTTTTTTTAAAGAATGATACAAATAAGCCCGTTACAGCCGTCATTGATAACTCTTTCAATCGTTTCTTTAAGCTTGTTTCTTGCATCGAGGGGCATACGCTGCAATTTATTGTGCAAGCCCTCATTTACAAGGTCATGCAGGGATTTTCCGAATATATTTGATTCCCATATTTTAGAGGGGTCTTCTTCAAATTCTCTTAAAAGATAGGATACAAGTTCTTCGGACTGCTGTTCTGAGCCGACTATGGGAGTGATTTCTGTTTTGATAGTTGTTTTCATCATGTGAACGGAGGGGGCATTGGCACGAAGTCTTATGCCATAACGACCACCTTGTTTAATAATTTCGGGTTCTTCAAGGGTGAGTTCCTCCATTGACGGCATTACTATTCCATAGCCTGTTTCGCATACGTCATCATAAGCTTCCTGCACTTTTTCAAAACGTTTTTTTATCTGTGCAAGTTCGGACATAGAGGCAAGCAGTTCACCTTCATCAGCAACTTCAAAGCCTGTTTTTTCGCCCAGAACTTTATAAAAAAGAGAGGGTTCAAGTTCTATTTTCATTCCTGCATGACCTGTACCCAAATCAACGGCACTTGTTTCGGAAAGGCGGATATATTTGCAATTTGATATATTATCTGCAATATCGCTGACCTCACGTATTTTCATGGCATTTTCTGCCCCTGATTTTATCACGTTAAAAAGTTCACTTCTTAACCAATGATTTTTTTCAAGGGAGTTCACCCATTTGGGCATATTGATTTTTATTTCCTTAACGGGAAATTCAAAAAGTACTCTTGCCAAAATTCTTTTTATTTCGTTTTCGTCAAGTTCCATGCAGCTTACAGGCTCAACGGGAACACCGTATTTTTCGCTTAATTTTTTGGCAAGCTGTCTGACGGACTGCAATTCGGGACTGACGGAATTTAAAAGAACTATAAAAGGCTTGTTAATTTCTTTGAGTTCGTTGATAACTCTTTCTTCTGCGAGTTCATATTCGGAGCGGTCAATATCACTGACAGAGCCGTCAGTTGTAATGACAAGACCAATGGTGGAATGGTCTGTAATGACTTTTTTAGTGCCTATTTCGGCAGCCATGTCAAAGGGGATTGCTTCTTCAAACCAAGGAGTTTTTACCATGCGAGGGGCTTCATCTTCTATGTAGCCCAATGCACTCGGTACGATATAGCCGACACAATCTATCATTCTGACACGGAATTTTGCATTTCCCTCAAGCTGTACTTCAACGGCATTTTCGGGAATGAATTTCGGCTCGGTTGTCATAATTGTTCTTCCTGCGGAGGACTGGGGGAGTTCGTCATTGGCACGTTCACGCTGTTCGTCTGTGGGAATATTCGGGATAACAAGTGTGTCCATGAAACGCTTGATAAAAGTAGATTTGCCTGTCCTGACAGGACCGACTATGCCTAAATAAATATCCCCGTTTGTACGCTGGGAAATGTCTTTATAAATATTTCTTTCTTCCATTGAAATTCTCCTCCCGTTATTACATTGGAATTAAAATCATGCTGTGAGCCTGTATAATATCATCTGTGAGTTCGTTTTCAATCTGTATCGCCTCAACAGAAGTACAATATTTTTCAGCTATATTCCAGAGATTTTCTCCCTCATCTGCATAGTATAAAGTAAGGGCTGCATTTTTGTCTTTCACTTTCGGTTTTTCTTCATCTGCACTTGCGGAAGTAATACAGAGATTTGTTTTACTTTCGGAAAGTATGCCGCTCAATTTCAAGTCGGCTTTGAATTCAACGGTATTATCGCCTGTAATTCTGAAAGAAAGCGACTTGCATAAAATATCAATGTCAGCGGAAATATCGCCTGTACTTTGAACAATATCGGGTTTGAATGCAAATTCAAGCGGTCTTTCCGCATAAAATGGAATGCTGTCTTTGTCGAGTGCAAGCATACAACAATTTACTTTGCCCTTTACGGAAAGTGAATTCCCGTCATTCGTGCATATTGAATTGATACTGTCACACCATGTATCTATCATTTTAGTAATGCCGTTGTCACCCGTTTTTACCTCCTGTTTAACGGAGAAACTGCTGTCGGGCATAGTGGAAATGTGTGAGAAACGGCAGTTTTTTTGTGTGAGTTCCAATTCATATTCCGTTGAGTAAGCGTCATCTATTACATCAATATTTCTTTCGTTGTATGCAAAGACCGTTGCACATATCTTTGCATCAAGCGTTACAAGAGTACTGCTTTCGTCATACTCTGATTTTAGTGATACGTCATAATTCATTACTTCCAATTTTATGTCGTTTTGGGAAATATCCGATATACCCTGCACGTCGATTACCTGCGTATAGGGGATATTGAAAGTCATGGTATCTTGAGAGCCTGTTTCAATGTCCGTGACGTAAAGCAAATGCAGAACGGCTTCACCTTTGAGCATGACTTTGTCCGAAAGGGCTTTGGCACTTTCAATGTCTATTGAAAAATCGGAGCGGAGAATGCTTTCGGGCAAGCCCTTGCCCTGACCTATATCAAGGACTTCACTGATAGAAAATTGTTGCTGACCGATACCCGAAAGACAGCTTATCAATTCGGAATGTTTTTTCTGCTGAATGTCGGGGGCATTGATTGATGTGCAGTAGTCCTGCTGAGATTTTGCATAGACGGCAACGCCAACGGAAAATGCCCCGTGAATGTCAAGCCGTCTTGGAGTTAATGCACGGCAGTTAAGATATTCCGTTTTGACTTTCACAACAGCCGTCAAGTCCTGTGCAGACGACTTTATATTAAAACTGCATGAAAAGGGGCTTGTATGTTCGCAAAGCCTTACAGCCTGCTTTTTTGAATCGAGATAGTAAAGTCTTATGACCGCCACACCGTCAACATCAAGCCTGTCGCCCGAAATATTTTTTGACATCACGGAGGGGCAAATTCTGCATTTAAGGATTCTTTCAATGTCGGGGCAGTAGTCGGGCAAACTGAAATCCAAATCAACCGCCTGTTCGGAGTTTCCCTCAAAGACCTTTTCGCATACAAAGCAATTTTCATTTTCAAGCTGATATTCCATTTAATCCACTCCCAAATTTTTTATCTGTGGCAAATATATTCTTTGGCAGTCCGGAATATTACAAAAAAATAAAAGACAAGGCATAACAATTAGCAATTAGCAATTAGCAATGTTATTTCCTTGTCTTTCTATGTATCAGAAGTAGGTTTGTATTTCCGCAAGCATTTCATTAAGTTGGGTGTCGGAAACATCTCCGCTGAGTTCTTCAATTTTCTTTACAAAATCGGAAATGCCTGCCGAATAGTAATCAGAATTTATTTTTTCCTGATAAACTTCCGCATATTCCGACTGCTGTTTCAAAGCGGATATTATACGGGACTGATATTTTCTTTAAAATCCGCTATTTGCTCTGACGGAAAAAAGAATACATCTGCACTGTCTTTCGGACTTTCAAGGAATTTTCCGCTGTGGGATTTTTTTATCTCTATATCAAATTCAAATTCTTCACTGTCAAATTTTTCCTCGAACTTTTTCACAGCTTCCTCTAAACAATCCTTGTTTTCATCGTAATACCATACTGTCATGGAGATTTTATGGTCTGTTTTTTCGGCTTCCTCTGCCATTTTGTTCCTTATTTTCTGCCCTACCTCGCCATCAAACGGATCGGAAAAACAATCCGAAATCTCAGTTGAAATTTGAGAAGTTTGAGAAGTTTCAGACGGCTGTTCCGAAACAGTACGATTTTCACCGCACCCCGATAATGCAAACAAGCCTGCAACCATTAAAGCAAATATTCTTTTACGCTTCATTTTTTAACTCCCCTTTAATATCATTTGTATCAATTTTACTGTATTTTAGTATAAATGTCAATTATTTTTGAAAAAAATAACGAATTTTTGAATTTGTATCAAAGGCGGTGAAACGTGAATATAATAATATAAGGTTTT
>ONIF01000251.1 GCA_900317795.1 uncultured Eubacteriales bacterium
AAGGATTGTCCTGTTTTTTTATATGTTAACGTGAGTTCGATGAAAACGAAAAATTATTATACTGTCATTCTGAGGAGCGACAGCGACGAAGAATCTTTTTAAGATTTCTCACTGCGTTCGGAATGACATACTTCATTTCATCATTGTCAGAATATTTTTCAGTTATATCGAACTCACGTTATGGTAAATATGACAAAAAAGTATTTATTTGTTAGTGTAAATTGATGTATTGACAAAAAGTCAAAAGGTTTATATGATTAAGTTGTATAAAATTTTTTTATAAGGAGAGGTGTTTCACTTGAAAAAGCGAATATTAAGTGCATTTTTGTCATTGTGTATTGCGGGAAGTACGGGCAGTGCATTGATGAGTATGTCAATGCCTGTTGAGGCGGCAAATAATAATGTGATATATATACCAAGGAATTATTATTTGAACGTGCCGACCAAGGAGCAGATCATCGAGAAGTACAATGAATTGTTGTTTGACGTAGGGCAGAATATCAGTTACGAGAGGGACTATTCGTTTAAGAATCCGTTTGTACCGGGAGAAGTGGGAAAGAGTGACAAGCTGAATGCTTTGAATATTCTGAATTTTTGCAGGTATATAGTGGGGTTGCCCGATGATATAAGGCTGAATGATGAATACAGCGGGGACGCACAGGCAGTTGCATATCTGAATGCATTCAACGGCAATACGGCATATTACAATGAACAGAGGGATAATTTCCCGAATATGCTGTATCAGAAAGCGGAGGTTGCCAGGCAGAAAGTAGTAATAGGTTCGGACTGCGATAATATAGCCGATGCGGTTTTAAGTTGCTGGACAAGGGATTTGTATGATAAGAATATACAGGGTGCAGGCTATAAGTTCATGGCGTTGAGTACGGAAATGCAGGAGATAGGCTTTGGGCAGGTAGATAATCAGTATGCGGTATATACGTATGACCGTTCAAGGAAAGACCATTTTGCAGATGATTATGTCATGTGGCCTGCGGAGGATATGCCGTATGAGCTGTTTAAGAACGGAGCATTTGCGTTGCAGCTTGGTGACGGCTACGGCAGACCGAAAGTAGAGGGTGTGACGGTTGATATAAAGTCGGAAAAAACGGGTGAACATTGGCATTTTACAGGTGCAAACATACCCGAAAACTGTCACATGAGCGTACATCAGGACAGTTATGATGAATGCCCGTGCCTGATATTTGGAGTGAACAGTAAATTTGCGTGTGATGATAAAGTGACGGTAAAAATAACAGGGCTTTCAAAGAATGGCAGAAGCGTGACAGTGAATAGAACGGTAAACTTTTTCAGTCTTTCCAATGTAACGTTGAATGCAGAGAGTGTGACGCTCGGTGCAGGTGAGGAGTATCAGCTTGAATATGATATATTCACGGCAGATACAAGAAATAATAATAGTATAGCGTACATATCGGATAATGAAGAAGTTGCGGTGGTATCAGAAGACGGACTTGTAACGGCACTAAAAGCAGGCACGGCAAATATAATGGCACAGCTGCCGAACGGAGCGTATGCGGAGTGCAAATTTACTGTAAAGAAACCGCCCGAAACGGTTGAATTTACAAAGAGCATAACAAGTCTTTTTACAGGCGAAACGGTGAACATATCCTCACTTGTAAAGACCTCAAAGGGAAGTACATCTCTGTATAATACCTACACTTCGGATAATAAGAAGATATGCACGGTTGATAACCAAGGGAACATAACAGGTGTGGGTGCAGGCATCACAATGGTGAATGTAACTACATATAATGGTGTGACTTCAAAAATACAGGTTATAGTAAGTAAACTTTCGGATATTGTGGATCGTTCCAAGATTTCCGCCAATGAAATTCTTTTGGGTGACAGTGTGACGGTAAGTGCAAGAGCGGCAGGCGGTGCAGGTTCGTTTACTTATGAAGTTACTTATAAGAAATTGAGTGATGAGAATTGGACAACTGCACAGAAGTATTCAAAAAATACGTCTGTTTCGATAACTCCCAAATCGGCAAGGGATTATGAAATAAAAATCAGTGCAAAGGACAGGCTTGGAAACGTCAATGAAAAGACATTTTCACTTTCCGTAAAGCTGCCGTTTGCCAATACCACGACTGTAAAAGAGAGTGTCGCATACGGTGAAAGCCTTATAATCAATGCGTCAGGTCAGGGCGGCACGGGTGTATATCAATATGCCGTGCAGTATAAGAAAGCGAGCAGCTCGGCATGGACAACGGTGCAGAATTTCAGTGAAAACTCTGAAATAAAACTCACTCCCAAAGCCATGACGGAATATGATATATGCGTCAAGGTCAAGGACAGTGACGGCACGGTTGACAAGAAGTTTTATCAACTTTCGGTTACGGAAAGCCTTTCCAATATCTCAGAGATGTCGGCAGAGGAAATAAAATTCGGTGAAAGCATTACAACTTACAATAAAGCGGTTGGAGGAACAGCACCTTATACGTATGCGGTGTATTATAAAAAGGCAGGCACGACAAAATGGACAACCGTGCAGAATTTCAAGGATAAAACCGAAACGGTTATCAATCCGAAAGCAGCGGTAAAATATAATGTATGCGTGAAAGTTAAAGACAGTTCGGGCACTATTGCTAAAAAATATATGGTTTTAAATGTAGTTAAGTGATATTTTGACGGCTTACAACGCAAAAATTTTGAATTATTCATTTGCAGCAACTTAATAAAAGAGGCAACGGGCTATTCTTATCATGGTTTATCATCAGGGCAGTCAAAAGGCTGTCCTGATTTTTTCTGTCAACCACCTTAAAAATGCTTTTTCAATACCGTTTTTTAAAGCGTATCAACGGAGGTCGACAGAAAAAATGACTGTTTTTTACCCAAAAAGCGACAAAAACTATTGACAAAAACGATATTTTATGTTATAATCACACCGAACCTGTTAAATATACAAGTTTTACTTTCTCCATAGGAGATTGATACTGTGTTTTTAAGTATATTTTTACCGCCAATCACAAGTTTTACTTTCTCCATAGGAGAAATTTGGACAGATTTCCGCCGATAGTAAGTCGGTGGAAATTTTTTTGCGGATTTTTGAAAAAAAGGGTTGACAAATCAAAATGAGTGTGGTATTATAAACAAGCTGTCGCACGGAAACAAATTTCGACAGAGTGCAAAAAAGTTTTTAAAGAAATTTAAAAAACCTCTTGACAAATGAGGAACAGTGTGATATAATAATCAAGTCGCTGAACGAAAGATAAAAACTTCCGAATAAAGCGGTGAGGATCTTGAAAATTAAACAACGTGACAAGAAAGACAATTATACCCGTAATTAACTTTGAGAAGTATGTACTTCTTGAAATATTACAAAGTGACAAAACACTTAAAAATGAATGCGAAAGCGTTGATTAAAAAGAGCCATAAAAATGCTCGAAACTTGATTAAAACACTCCGGTGTTTCAATACAATAGTTTTGAGAGTTTGATCCTGGCTCAGGACGAACGCTGGCG
>ONIF01000038.1 GCA_900317795.1 uncultured Eubacteriales bacterium
GTGCTGTATTGTCCCGCATATCCGACAGAACCCGGATTTAAAAGTATCATATTGCTTTCAAGTACGGTAAGCTGTTGATGGGTGTGACCGAAAGTGACTATATCGGCATTTTCATGCTGTCCCAGATACGCAATCTGCATAAAACTTTCTTTTACTCTCTGCACATGACCGTGAGTGATAACAAACTTTTTTCCTGCAATCGTGACGGCTATTACAGTAGGAAATTCACAGCACCAATCGCAGTTTCCCTTGACGCAATAAAAAGTCTTATCCCGGTAATGCCTGCGTACATCATTTATATCATTGTGACCGTCACCGCAAAATATAACCGCTTTTGCGTCATGGTGCTTTCTCAAAGCCTTTTCCATGTCGAAATGGTTGCCGTGAGAATCCGAAAAAACAATAATTTTCATTTCAAAAACCCCCTAAACAATGCATAATTCATAATGCATAATTCATAATTTCCATTGAACGATACATATATATAAAAGACGGAAAAAGTGAGGTGAGAGTAATGGAAAAATTCGATAAAGATAATACGGAAAAACTTTTTAACAGCCTTTCGCCCGAACAGCAAAAACAAGTGCAAAATATACTTTCCGACAAAAACAAAACAGAGGAAATATTAAAAAGTCCTCAGGCACAGGCAATTCTAAAAAAACTTATGGGAGGGAAATAAAATGGAGGACCTGTCCCGTAAAATAAACGAACTTCTGGGCGACCCTCAAATGATGGAACAAATCAAAGGGCTTGCAGGACTTCTCGGACAATCCCACGAACAGCCTAAGCCCGAACCTCAAAATAACATTTCCCCTCTCGGAAGTGCAGTAGATCCAAATATGCTTGGAACGATGATGAAAATAGCCCCTCTCTTGCAGTCGGCAGGCGGTGAAGATGACAGTACAAGGCTTTTGAAAGCATTGAAACCCTTTCTGAAAGGCGACCGTGCAAACAGAATTGACGGTGCAATCAGAATGATGAGCTTTATGAAAATGCTGCCGCTGCTCAAAAATTCGGGCATAAACCTATTTTGAGAGTGGAGTGTGGAGAGTGAAGAGTGGAGTTGTTTGAGAAAAGTCCGAGTTCACAACTGCTCCACTCTCAACTCTCCACTCTCAACTCTAATAAAAGGGCGGTGATGATATGACAGAAAGTGAAATGCGTAAAATGCAGGAGGAGGCAGTGAAACGTGCAGAGGAAATGCAGAACCGTGCAAAAGCACATATAAACCGTCAGCCCGAACAGCCTCCTCCCCCTATGCCGCAAAAAGAAAATCTTACAGAGAATATGCCAAAAATGCCGCCCGAAAAGCCTAAGGAGGAAACAGGCGGCATATTTGAAACGCTTATGAAAGACAAGGAAAGAACTCTTATTCTTTCACTTATACTTCTTTTAATGGACGAACAGACCGACAACAGCCTTATATTAGCCTTACTCTATCTGCTGATATAAATATAGTGTGGAGTGTTGGGAGTGGAGAGTGGAGTTATCACAATTTTCGGTGTTTTGGAGAGAAGTTTGAGTTCACAACTGCCCCACTCTCAACTCTCCACTCTCCACACTCAATTTCTTACTTGTCCGTCGCCCTCAATGATGAACTTCATGGAGGTGAGTTCATTCAATCCCATAGGTCCTCTTGCATGGAGTTTTTGAGTGGAAATGCCAATTTCTGCACCAAGTCCGAACATTCCCCCGTCAGTAAAGCGTGTCGATACATTGACGTAAACAGCCGCTGAGTCAACCGTTGCAGTGAATATCTTTGCATTCTTGTAGTCTTTTGTTACAATGCATTCACTGTGACCTGTGGAGTATTTGGCAATATGTTCCGTTGCTTCCGAAAGTGAAGATACAACTTTTACAGCTAATATATAATCGCCATATTCCGTGTCCCAGTCAAGCTCCGTTGCAGGCACAACGCTTTCACCGAGAATTGCCCTTGTCTTTTCGCACCCACGCAGCTCAACATTTTTTTCATCAAGCCTTGCCTTTATCACGGGCAGGGCTTTTTCAGCGATATTTTCATGTACAAGTATCGTTTCAATCGCATTGCATACAGACGGTCTGGAAGTCTTTGCATTATAGATAATATCAGCCGCCATATTGATGTCTGCACTTTCATCTACATATACATGACAGTTTCCCGCACCTGTTTCAATGACAGGCACTTTTGCATTTTTTACAACAGCCTGTATCAATCCCTTTCCGCCACGGGGAATGAGTACATCAAGATAATCTGTCAATTCCATGAGTTCAATAGAGGACTGTCTTGAAGTATCCTCGATAAGCTGCACGGAATTTCTGTCAAGACCTGCACTTTCAATAGCGTCTTGCATGATGTATGTAATGCACTTATTGGAGTTGATAGCCTCCTTACCGCCACGAAGTATGACAGCATTACCGCTCTTTAAGCAGAGTACAGCGGCATCAGCCGTTACATTCGGTCTTGCTTCAAAAATAATTCCGATTACGCCCAGAGGTACACGCACTTTTGTAATTTCCATTCCGTTAGGTCTTGTGCTGCCCGAAATAACAGTTCCTATCGGGTCGGGCAAGGCTGCCACTTCCAATACACCGTCAGCAATGCCGTCAATTCTTTTTTCATCAAGTTTAAGCCTGTCAAGGAGTGAGGCGGAAAGACCGTTTTTTACACCGTTATCAAGGTCAATTTTGTTTGCAGAGATGATTTTTTCCGCATTTTCTCTGAGAGCCTTTGCAATCGCTTTAAGAGCGTCATTTTTCTTTTCGCCTGCGGTGAGCAAGGTTCTTGAAGCAATTTTCGCTTTTTTTCCCATTTCCTGAATTGTTGTCATTTGTATTCCTCCAATGAATTATGAATTAGGAATGAGGAGTGAGGAATGTTTTCAATTTTCAAGAGATTGCTGTGAACTTTTAGTGATAGATGATAATAATTTTTTTAGTTCAACGCAATCATCTGCTAATGAATTGAACTCTCGTTCAGATATATATTCGCTGCCTTTGAGCAATTCAAGCCAATAAAGAGTTTCAGAGGTTTCTTTCAAAGATATGTACATTTTTGAAAGGAAATCTTTTTTGCTTATGCCATATTCGGCTTCCGCAATATTTGCACCTATACTTGTTCCTGAACGCAGTATTTGCTTTGATAAAACAAACTCTTTCTTTTCGTTGCAGAGATATTTATAAAGCTTGATAATTCGCAGAGCAAACTTTTTGCTCTTTTCAAAGACAACATTTTCTTTCATTTCCCATACCTCTTTTATATCATTATCCTGTAAAAGATAATAACACATCAATCATTTTTGGTCAAGCATAAATCATTTCTCATTCCTCACTCCACGTTCCTCATTTTTTCAATCACCGTCAGCTTTAAAATTATAGACGGGTTTAATGATTTGCGTAATTTCGGCAGTATCGGAAATATTGTCAACAATATCATTCATGGACTTGTAAGCCATAGGACATTCATCAAGCGTTGCACGGCTCACGGAAGTAGTATAAATGCCGTTCATCTGCTTTTTGAACTCCGACACGGTGAAATTCTGTTTAGCGTCTGAACGTGACATCAAGCGACCTGCACCATGCGGTGCGGAGAAATTCCAGTCGGGATTTCCCTTTCCCACGCAGATAAGAGAACCGTCACGCATATTTATCGGAATAAGAATTTTTTCGCCTTTCCGAGCCGATACAGAGCCTTTTCTCAAAATCATGTTGTCGGTGTCAATGTAGTTGTGGATAGTGGTGAATTGTTCTGTAACGTGGAGTTTCATGCCCGAGATAATTTCGTCAATCATGGCTTTTCTGTTGAGCATGGCGAATTTCTGGACTATTTTCATGTCGTGGATATAATCTTCAAAAAGCTGATTTTCCACGTAAGCCAGATGTTTAGGCACATCTGTATGTTTCGTGTGAGTGAGTTTTGTCAGTTCCTTTTGAATTTGCTTTTCCTTGCCCTGAGATTTAAGAGTAGAAATAAGCTCATCAATTTCCTTTTGGGAGGACTGATTGAGAATTTTATACGCCTCAAGCTGATAGTATTTAGCAACCTGCAAGCCGAGATGACGTGAACCCGAATGAACGACTATATAAAAATTGCCGTTGTCATCTATATCTGCTTCAATAAAGTGGTTGCCTCCGCCAAGAGTGCCAATGCTTAAAAGTGCCTTGTCATAATTGATATGATTGAAACAGCGGAGGTCAAGCAGTTCAACCTGTTCGGCATATTTATGGGGCTTTTGGCGAATGGCAAAGCCTGACGGAATTCTTTGATAAATCAGCTTGTCGAGTTTTTGGAGTTCGAGATAGCTTTCCTTAATTTTAATCGTTTCCATGCCACAGCCAATATCTACACCAACAAGATTTGGTACAATTTTATCTGTAATAGTCATGGTTGTGCCGATCGTACAGCCTGCCCCTGCATGAACGTCGGGCATAATGCGGATAGTCTGATTTTGTGACATAGGCTGGTTGAGGAGTTCTATAATTTGCGTAATAGCATTCTGGTCAATGACGTTTGTAAAGACCTTTGCAGAGTTGTATTTTCCGTTTAAAATAATCATAGTGCATAATCCTTTCTGAAAATATAGTAGCCTGTAAAAATGCAACAAAAAAACGTTCCCGCACAAAACAGGAACGTGAAATCGCATTGTAAACGGTATTATTGACGGAAATCTTTATTCCGATTACACGGCATGGGAATAAAGTCTAACCTATCAACGCTTTCCGTACAGGCAAATTTTATGTTTCTGCTTGCAAGATATATGGAGTTTTGTGGATATGTTTATATATTTCGGCATAAAATTCACCCTCTTTCTAAAATTATGCTGATATGGTAGCACGTTTCAAAACATTTGTCAAGAGATTTGAATAAATTCATTAAAAATGACGATAATTCAATAAAAACAAGGGGGCGGAGTTTATGCACAATATAGTAATATGCGGAGATGTCGGGGAAAGGAGATTGACGGAAACGATTATCAATGTATGCAGTAAAAATGGCGGAGTGCTTGTATGCGACAAGGGAAAACTTTATGAAACATGTGAAAATCCGAGATTTTTTATTGTAACAGATGTTGCGGAAAGTTTTTGTCAAAGTATAGTGGTGCTTGGTGAAGATGTCGGAGATATTGAAATAAAAAATGAATTTGCCGTTATCGTTGAGGGGGAAAATATGAGGGGCTTGGAGATTTTAAAAAATCAGGGCTGCAAAAATGTTTTGACGTGTTCCATGAACGGCAAGGCAACATTGAATATATCAAGTGTATATCCCCAAAAAATAATCAATCTGCAAAGGAATATAAAAACTCTTGACGGCAAAATGACAGAGCCGTGTGAATTCAAAATTTCATGTGGCGAAGATGAGATATATCCTGTATTGGCGGCAGGCGGAATAATGGTTCTGAGCGGTTTGAATGATTGACAAACATGATAAAAAAATGTAAAATGTAAGTATCGAAAAGGGGTGAGTTTGTGGAAGAAAGAGAACCGATAATTGTATTTGATAAAGTCAGTAAAGTTTACACTCTTTACAAAAACAGTCGTGAACAGTTTGCGGCATTGTTTTATAATTCAAAGAAATTCAAAAGGCACAAGGCTCTTGAAGATGTAAGCTTCACGATAAGAAAAGGCGAATCCGTCGCCATTATCGGCAGAAACGGTGCAGGAAAATCAACTGTATTAAAAATGGTTACGGGAGTTGCCTTTCCGACAAAGGGCAAAGTCTATGTAAAAGGCAGAGTTTCGGCACTTCTGGAGTTGACGGCAGGATTTGTCCCCGACATGACGGGCAGGGAAAATATACAATTTAAATGCTATGTGCTTGGACTGAAAGGTGACGAAATAAAGGAAATTGAAGAAAAGGCAATCGAATTTGCAGACTTGGGCGAATACATAGACCAGCCTGTCAGAACTTATTCTTCGGGTATGCGTGTTCGATTGGGATTTGCAATCAACATCAATACCAATCCCGACATACTTGTAATAGACGAAGCTTTGAGTGTGGGAGATGCCAATTTCAAGAAAAAATGCAAGGACAAAATTTCCGAACTGATTAGCCAAAATATAACTGTCATCTATGTAAGCCATAGCAAAGATATACAGGATTTCTGCGACAGGTGCATTTATCTGCAAAAAGGCAAGGTCATTTTTGACGGCACTATGCAGGAAACTCTTGAAAAATATCCCGAATTTGCCAAGTAATGAAAAAATTATATAAATATATTCCAAAATTTATTTTTTCCTATTGAAAAAATGCATGAAATGTTATAAAATAGTAGATGATAAAAAGTGCGGGGTGCGAAAAAGTTCGTTCTGCACTTTCAATAATAATCTGAAAGGATGTTATAGAGATGAACTATCTTAACAAAAAGACAGTCGAGGATATCGACGTAGCAGGCAAAAAAGTTCTTGTACGCTGTGACTTCAATGTACCGTTTGACGGAGAGGGAAATATTTCTGACCCGAAGCGTATAGACGAGGCTATGAAAACTATCAAGTACCTTGTTGACCACAAAGCAAAAGTAATTCTTTGCTCACATCTCGGCAGACCAAAGGGCGAATTCAATATGAAATATTCACTCGCACCCGTTGCCGCATATCTTTCAAAGGCTCTCGGCTTTGAAGTAAAAATGGCTAAGGACGTTGTAGGCGAAAGTGCAAAAAGTATTGCCGAAAGCCTTAAAGACGGTGAAGTGGAACTCATTGAAAATGTTCGTTTCCATAAAGAAGAAGAAAAGAACGACCCCGAGTTCTCCAAGAAATTGGCTGACCTTGCAGAAATATATGTAAATGACGCATTCGGCACAGCTCACAGAGCTCACGCTTCCACAGCAGGTGTTGCCGACTACCTCCCTGCAGTATGCGGCTACCTCATTCAGAAAGAAATCTCTGTAATGGGCGGTGCTTTGGCAGACCCCAAAAGACCTTTCGTTGCTATTCTGGGCGGTGCAAAAGTATCCGATAAAATCGGTGTCATTACAAACCTCCTTGACAAAGTTGATACTCTTATCATTGGCGGTGGTATGGCTTATACATTCATGAACGCTCTCGGCTATTCAATCGGCACATCTATTTGCGAGGCTGACAAAGTTGAATTAGCTAAAGACATCATGGCAAGTGCAAAAGAAAAGGGCGTAAACTTCCTTATACCCGAAGATACAGTAGTTGCAACCGAATACAAGCCCGACGCTGAATATAAAGTAGTCAATTCTTCCGAGATTCCCGACGGCTGGATGGGACTTGATATAGGTCCTAAGACAAGAGAAAAATTTGCAAAAGCTCTTGAGGGTGCAGGTACGGTTGTATGGAACGGACCTATGGGCGTTTCTGAGTGGGAAAACTTTGCAGCAGGTACTATCGCAGTTGCAAAGGCAGTTGCAGAAAGCGGCTCTATTTCCATCATCGGTGGTGGCGACTCCGCAGCAGCTGTTGAAAAGCTCGGCTATGCAGACAGAATGACACATATTTCAACAGGCGGTGGTGCTTCTCTTGAATTCCTTGAGGGCAAAATTCTTCCCGGTATTGCTTGCCTCAACGAAAAATAATTAGCAATTAGCAGTTAGCAATTAGCAATGAATTGCTTTCCGCAAGTTGTTGATAAAATAAGATTGTAGTTTAAATTGGCATTTGTGCATATTGGTGGTGGCAAAAATAATTGTTCATTGCTAATTGCACATTGCTAATTGGTTCGGGGCAGGGCGGCAAAATGCCTTGTCCCGCCTTTTAGAGTGTGGAGAGTTAAGAGTGGAGTTATTATGAAACCCAACTTTTCACCGAAACACGAATTTATATTGAAATTAAAAAGTGGATTTTGAGAATGAAGTTGGAACTGCAATAACTCCACTCCCCACTCTCAACACTCCACTCTAAAATAAGTGTGGAGAGTGAAGAGTTGAGAGTGAAGCAGTTGCAAGCCCCGACTTTTCACCGAAACACGAATTTATATTGAAATTAAAAAGTGGATTTTGAGAATGAAGTTGGAATTGCAATAACTCCACTCCCCACTCTCAACACTCCACTCTGATAAAAGGAGATTGTTAAAATGGACAAGTCACTTAGAAAAACGATATTGGCAGGCAACTGGAAAATGAATAAAACTCGCCCCGAAGCTAAGGCTCTTATCGAGGGCATTAAGCCTCTTGCCGAAAATGCAGATTGCGAAGTAGTAATATGCGTGCCTTTCACAAACCTCGAAACAGCAGTTGAAATGACAAAAGGCACTAATATCAAAGTCGGTGCTGAAAACGTTCACTTTGAAAAGAGCGGTGCTTTCACGGGCGAAATTTCCGCTGATATGCTTACCGAAATAGGCGTTGAATACGTTATTATCGGTCACAGCGAAAGAAGACAGTATTTCGGTGAAACTGATGAAACCGTCAACAAGAGAACAAAGGCAGCTCTTGCGGCAGGCTTGAAACCTATCGTATGCGTAGGCGAACTCCTCTGGGAAAGAGAATGCGGCATTACGGAAGAAGTCGTTGCAAGACAAATTAAACTTGATTTGTTTGATGTAAGTGCAGATGACGTTAAAAAGACTGTTATCGCTTATGAGCCTGTATGGGCTATCGGTACGGGCAAAGTTGCTACTTCCGAGCAGGCTGAAGAAGTTTGCAAGCTTATCCGTGACACCCTCGCTAAACTCTATTCTCAGGAAGTTGCAAACGCTGTTACCATTCAGTATGGCGGTTCTATGAACCCTGCTAACTGTGAGGAACTCCTTGCACAGTATGACGTTGACGGTGGATTGATTGGCGGTGCTTCTCTCAAAGCGGAACAGTTTGGTGTACTTATCGCAGCAGCAAGCAAATAAGCTGAGTGCCTTACAAAAGTTTTATAAAAAGGTGGAAATCAAGAAATGAAAAAACCTGTAATGTTGATAATAATGGACGGCTTTGGAATAGGCACAAATTACGGTAATGCCATAAGAACCGCTAATAAACCAAATCTGGAAAAAATATTCTCCACAAATCCTACAACCCTTATTGCCGCTTCGGGAATGGACGTAGGTTTGCCTGACGGACAAATGGGTAATAGTGAAGTCGGTCATACAAATATGGGTGCAGGCAGGGTTGTTTATCAAGAATTGACGAGAATTACAAAGGCTATACAAGACGGCAGTGTTTTGAAAAATGAAGTGCTTGTAAAGGCTATGGAAAATGCAAAAGGTGAGGGTAAGGCTCTGCATTTAATGGGTTTGATGTCACCGGGCGGAGTGCATAGCCATATTACTCACATCTACGGCATAGTTGAAATGGCTAAAAAAATGGGTGTCAAGAAAGTATGGCTTCACGCTTTCCTTGACGGCAGAGATGTTCCCCCCTCAAGTGCAAAGGACTATGTAGCAGAGTGTAAGGCAAAGTTGGAAGAAATAGGCGTAGGCAAAATTGCAACCGTATCGGGCAGATATTACGCAATGGACAGAGATAACAACTGGGATAGAGTTGAAAAGGCTTATGCGGCACTTGTATATGGTGAGGGTGTAAAAGAAAACGATGCTGTTGAGGGTATTGCAAATTCCTATGCAAACGGTGTTACAGATGAATTTGTCATTCCTTTCGTGTGTGAAGAAAATGCAACCATCAATGCAGGCGACAGCGTTATTTTCTGCAACTTCAGACCCGACAGGGCAAGAGAAATTACAAGAACGCTTGTTGATGAAAGCTTTGACAAGTTCGAGAGAAGAAAAGGCTTTTTCCCTCTCAACTATGTATGCATGACACAGTATGACGCAACTATGCCTAATGTAGAAGTTGCTTTCAAACCTCAGTCACTTGTCAATATGTTTGGCGATTATATTTCGTCAAAGGGCATGACACAGCTCAGAATTGCCGAAACGGAAAAATATGCCCATGTAACATTCTTCTTTAACGGTGGTGTGGAAAAAGTTTCCGAAGGCGAGGACAGATGTTTGATACCGTCACCGAAAGTTGCAACTTATGATTTGCAGCCCGAAATGAGTGCATACGAAGTGGCAAAGAATGCTGTTGAGAGAATAGAGAGCGGAAAATATGATGTAATCATACTGAACTTTGCAAACTGCGACATGGTAGGACATACAGGCGTATTTGACGCTGCTGTAAAGGCTGTTGAAGCCGTTGATGACTGTGTAGGACAGGTAGTCAATGCAGTTGTGAAAATGGACGGTGTTGCACTTATCACAGCCGACCATGGTAATGCTGACAAAATGCTTGAAGACGACGGTTCACCGTTCACGGCTCATACAACAAACCTTGTACCTTTCTGTATCGTCAATCACCCGTGCATTCTCAGAGATGGCGGCAGACTTGCCGATATAGCTCCGACTATGTTACAGCTTTTAGGCTTGTCAAAACCCGAAGAAATGGACGGCATAAGCCTTATTAAATGAGGAATGAGGAATTTTTCACTTAACAAAAAAATCGGTTTGCAGATGATTTTTCTGCAAACCGACTTTTTATTTTTCATTGATTATCTCCTCAAATGCATTGGCGGCAGCCTCGCTGTCCGAGGCAACTGCAACAAATACATAAGGATAAACCGTATCCGTCTTGAATTGGGCAAGCTGATTACTGCCCTCTTTGTTTTCGGAATTCTTGGAAGATATATGCTCTGAAATGGCATCTGAAAGTGCAGGTGCGTTTTCTTCGTTGCTTAAACGAAAACAGGCAAGCTCCATGCCCGAATCCGTGCGGTTTGATATGTACATAGATGAATCGGTTATTACACCGTCGGGTATATTATAATATTTCGATATATTTTCATCGGATATTTTGGAAAGGTTTTGATAATTCATCTTTTTTATCACTCGAGAAACGATTGTATTTGTGGGAAGATAGGAATTTGAATTTTTTTGTATATTCTGCTGTGCAAGCACTAAAATGACTGTCACGGAAGTCAAAAGTGCAATCACCGCAAGGATAACAACCGTAAGCATAATATTTTGTTTTTGGTTCATAAATTCACCTCGCATAAAAACAATTATTCTGCCAATATTATATAATTTTTTCAAATATATTTCAACTACAATGTTGTAACAATTTGTCTTGACAATAAGAGCATAATTGTTATAAAATAATATGGGAGGTGTAACAAAATGGAAGATAAGCTTTTATTTATAACCATATTTTCGGGTATATTTTGCGGTATCGGTCTTATATTTTTAATGGTATCATGGATTATTACGGCAGTCATTGCAGACAGGAAAAAAAATTGTACGTCA
>ONIF01000319.1 GCA_900317795.1 uncultured Eubacteriales bacterium
TTTAAGAAAATAGGCAAGTCCAATTCCAGTTTGTAGGGGAGTTTTGAGGCTCCCCTACAAAAATGGCTATTTATCAACTGTTTGTTGTGACATAGCCAAAAATAAATACCGTCAAGGCACGTAAGTTTTACTGAAAATCAGCCACACTTAAAAATCCTTGACGGTATATCAACGAATATAGCATATTTATTTGATATTGTCAACAACAAAGGAAGTGGTGATATTGCATAGACAAAAGATGACTTATGCTCTTAAAGACGGAGAACTAATTGACATATCAAGGGTTGAAAGAGGGTTAAAATGTGGTTGTGTATGTCCATCTTGTAATCAACCTCTTGTCGCTAAAAAAGGCGAAAAGATGATACATCATTTCGCACATAGTTCAACCGATGAATGCGAATACGGGTATGAAACATCATTACATCTTTTAGCAAAAGAGATTATTTCAAAATCCCAAAAATTTACTATTCCGAGCGTATATGTCGAATTTCACAGCTACAAAGAGAAAGAATACATATCACAATCAAAAGAAATTACCGTTGACAGAGTTGAATTAGAAAAGTCTTTTGGAGGTATAATACCCGATATTGTAATATATTGTGGTGAAAAAAAGTTGTTTATTGAAATATTCGTAACGCATAAAATTGATGAAGAAAAGCTGAACAAGATAAAATCAGCAGGTATTTCAACAATAGAGGTAGATTTGAGTAAAATGGATCGTGAAATGACTGATATTGAACTGTCAGAAATACTACTGAAAGATAGCAAAGAGAAAAAATGGATATATAATGCGGTATCTGAATATTATCAAAAGCAATTTTTGCGTTATGCTAAAAAAATCCCTACTGTTGAACACGGTTTAGCAACACATTCAGCATATTGCCCTATTGGTCAAAGAGTTTGGAGAGGTAAAACCTATGCAAATGTTATGGATGATTGTATATATTGTCCGTTCTGCATTTCATACGAAGAAGATGAGCAAAGCGATGAGCCTTACACTTACTATTTGCTATGCACAGGGAAAAGCGGAATATTAAGCATAGATGATATAAAAAATATACGGAACAGGGAAAAAAATAAATGTTAGTGAGGATTATATTATGGTAAAATTGACATTTGAGTTTAACAAGACAGAAATTGCAAAGGCAGGTCTTACGGAAGATAAAATACTTTCAGATGTAAGAGATTATGCAAAGAAAAACGGTATCGCTGAAACATCTTACGGTGTCTTTGAGAAAGACGGAGATGAAGCATTGTGCTCAATTATGATAATCGCTGACCAAATCCTTTTGGATAATCCCCGTTATATGAACTGCTTGAAGTCTTTGGAATTGGAAGATGAAAACGGCGAAAAAGAAAATTGTATAGACAGCGTAAAAAGGTGGTTGGAAGAAAAAAAGAAATAATTAAATAGAACCGACAAGAACAGGGAAATTTTATTTTTTTCCCTGCTCCGTTTTTTTATTTTTGGATCTGTTGATAGATATAGAGTGTGGCATAGCAATCAGCAAGGCTATTGTGTGCATTTTCAAGATGACTGTTCCAATCATAATTGTAATAGTCAGCCGCAGTAATTAACTTCTGCCATTTGTAATCACCGAAGTAATCACTCCATTCTCCGTAAATTTCGGCAAACCTTGTCATTACGTCTATAAATTTAGTGTTTTCGGACAAAATAAGACCGTTGTAATAGAGAAAAGACAAGTCGAAATCGGTGTTATACCCGATAATCGTTTCCGAATTATACACAATCTCATTAATTTCTTTGATTTTCTCTGATATTTTGGGTGCGTTTTCCACCATTTCGGGACTGATACCGTTTACACGTTCAGCAGATGTCCATGATGTAGCTTTTGGCTTAAAATAACTGTTAAACAACACATTTCCATCAATATCTATGATTGAAACTTGTAATAATTCGTCTTTTTTAGGGTTAAGTCCTGTCGTTTCGGTGTCAATCACAATGCCTTTGTGTTTAACTTTGTTTTCAATTTCGGGAATAGTTCTTTTAACATATTCTTGTCGTTCAATTTTCGCAAGACGTTTTTCTCTCAATCGTTGACGTTCTTCTCTTGCTTTCCTGTTCTTGCGTTCACGTTCAGGCTTAAAGAAACTTTCAAGTTGTTTATCGGTGGCTTTTGTTACTTCATCAATGCTGTAATAGATGTAATGATGACTGCAAAAGCGATTTGTCCACAACTCTATGCCTTGTGCCATGTTGTTGGGCAGAAAGCCTTGTAATGCCCATTGTCTTGCTGTCTTATGGTTTGGATATTTACTTGAATTATACACTTTCAAAGCAAATTCCTCCTTTTTATTTTGCGTGTTACATATATAACACGCTGTATTTTTATGTGTTACAACTTATTTTTATTGCGTGTTACATACGTGTTTCAATGTGTTTTGACGTGTTACATACTTTTTCTTATCTTCTTCTCCTATGATTTTGTCCTTGTGTGTGATTTTGCGATTGATTATTTTGACTTTCCTCATATTGTTTTCTGATAGTTTCAGCATTTTTAAGCAGTTTTTCTCGGCTGACAAGTCCACGTTTTCTTTCTTCCTCTTTCCACTCCTTAATTAGATATTCTGTATTTAAGAGGGAACGATATATTTCTTTCAATTCTTCAATCGCTTTTAAATATTTTTCTAACGTTTCTTGTTTGTCTTTTAATTCCTCGTTGACTTCTGCCGTTTCTTTTTCGGCTTTTTTTACTGCTCTTGCCACTATATTCCATTCTTCGCTAATTATTT
>ONIF01000255.1 GCA_900317795.1 uncultured Eubacteriales bacterium
TTTCCTTTTGTCATTCTGAGGAACGAAGTGACGAAGAATCTTTCAAAGATTCCTCGCTTCGCTCGGAATGACATAGGGTGATTTATTTTGTCGTTTACTATGGATACGGTGGAGTGTTTGTATATAAAGTGAAAGTTCAGAAAATCATAGGCGTATTATGCCTTGTTGAATTTTTCCTTGCCCTGCCTGCATCTCGGGCATTTCCAGTCGTCAGGCAAATCTTCAAAAGCTTTTCCGTCATGCTCTGCCGGATCATATATATATCCGCATATTGAACAAACATAAATCCCTGTAGCCTTGCTCTCGGAGAAATCCACTTCTGCAAGAACTGTCGGAACAGGATTATCAAGATCCATAACACGCTTTGCTTCGAGGTTTTCATAGCCCTGAGGTGTATGTGTGCCGCAATATACCGTAGGGTGACTGCGGACAAACTCACGCACCCTGTCCATCGTTTCACGGGCAGCAGTTTTATCATCAAACACAACGGAAAGTTTATTCTCATACAATGCCTCGTCAACATAGGTTATATCTCCGTGAAGCATATAGAACAGTCCGTCTGATTCCACAATAACAATGCTGTTTCCGTTGGTGTGTCCCTTTGCTTTGATGTAATAGATACCCTCTGCTATCTTCTGACTTTCGGGGAAGTTGTAGTATGCACCGTCGGTGAATTTTACAGGTACAATATTCGGAATGCCCTGCAGTTCAGCCGCACCGAGTTCTTCCTCGTTGACAAAAATCCGAGCGTTCGGGAAAGATTTTAACTCTCCGGAATGGTCGGAGTGTTTATGGGTAAGAAGAATCTTCGTAATCTGCTCGGGCTTGTAGCCAAGGTTTGCAAGAGCTTCCATATAGCTGCAAATGTCATGTCCCGTAAAAGCAAAGCTCGTTTCATCAGGCTTTTCCTCCGGTGTGCCTGCCGGTATGCCCGTATCCACAAGTATCACTTCGTCACCTGTGTCTATCAGATAGTTTTGCAGACTTCCACGATAACGAATATTCGGGTCGAATTTTTGCGGTCCTTCCTCTCCGCCAAACGCAAAGGGCTGTGAATAAAAACCGTCTTTTCTGAATTTTACTGCTTTGATTACCATTTAAAATCCTCCTCGTTTATTTTGTTTCCTCCATCATTACCATCATCTTGTCAAGCAAGTTTTTAAGGCTTGTCAGTTCCTCCCCCGACAAACGGATACACCTTGACATTTCTTCGGGAACATGGAGTGCTTCTTCTTTAAGCTTCTCGCCCTTTTCTGTCAGGGCAATATAAAGCTTGTTTTTGTTACTTTCGAAACGTGTCCTGGTAATGAAGCTCTGCTTTTCCAGACGTTTGAGCAACGGTGCAAGCGTACCCGAATCAAGATGAACAATCTCACCCAGTTCCTTTTCTGTCATTCCGCCATGCTCCCAAAAAATCATCATCACGATATATTGTGTATAGGTCAGTCCTAATTTTTCAAGGGGCTTGCGATAAAGGCGAACGACCTCTTTTGCACACGCATAAAGGGGAAAACAAATCTGATTACCAAGACGAATGGAGCTGTATTTATCTGTTATAGTATCGTTTGCCATTATATAAATTTCCTCGCAAAGTCTGCCGCCTGTTTTTTCTGCTCATCACTTGGTTTATTCTTTACATAAAAGAATTCTTCTTCCACCGGTATTCCGGCTTCTTTCAAGCCATTCTTTATCAGGTCAACAGAATGCTTTGAAAGCCATGATGTAGAGAATACAACAGCTTTTTTGACATTTTCCTTTTTCAGTGTTTTCAGATACTCCTTCAAATGCTTATCAAGACCGTAAGCATATAAAGCACCTCCGATAAACAGCAAATCGACGGGTTCTTTTATATCTGCCTCCGCTGTATCAACAGATACCGCTTTTACTCCGACCGCTTCGGCAACAGCCTCTGCAACCGCCCTTGTATTTCCCGATTTAGAATAATATCTTACCGCTATATTCATAAATACCCTCCTTATCCGATATTGTTCCGAGCCTTACCTTCGGCTATGATTTTTTCCACCTGTTCCCGCTTTTCATACAGTGTACAGCCGCCAATATGTTCTTCAAGAAGGTATCCGCTGTTTCTGAGTTCCCTGAACAGTCCGGAATGAATTGCTTCTTTGAGAGAGGTGTCCCGTACATTGATATCAGAGTAAGGTGAGAACGGACACGGCTCTGCTCCGCCGTGGGAATTGATATGGAAGAACCCCCGTCCTGCCGCCACACAACCCCCTGTATCTTTTTCATCACCCGGAAATGATATATATATCATTTCATTATGTTCTTTTCTCAGCCGTTCAATTTCATTTTCCAGGTATTGACGTTCTTCATCTCCGGGTGCAAGTTCCATACTGTCGTCCGTTACAGGAACGTATTCCACAAATATTACTGCCTTGCAGCCCTTGTCGGAAAGCTTTTGAAGAAATTCGTCTGAACATACCTCTTTGATATTCTGCGTTGTTACAGTAACGGACGCTCCGAATATCAATCCACGGCACTGCAATTCGTTCATATTGGCAATCAGTTTATCATAGATTCCGATACCCCGTCTTGTATCCGTGGTTTCTTTTTCCCCTTCAATGCTCATTATCGGAACAAGATTACGGCAGCGGTCAAAAAGTTCAAAGTATTGTTCATCCATAAAAGTTCCGTTAGTAAAGATGGGAAAAAGAATGTTTTGTTTTTTTCCTGCCGCTTCCATCACATCACGACGCAGCATAGGCTCTCCGCCTGCCAGCAGAATAAAACTTATACCAAGTTCATCGGCTTCATCAAAGATTTTTGCCCAATCTTTCGCTGTAAGCTGTTTTTTAGGTTCACTGTCAACAGTAGCGTGATTGCACCTTGAGTAACAGCCGGCACAATGAAGATTACATTGGCTTGTGATACTTGCAATCAAAAAGCTTGGAATATGCTCTCCTTTTTCTTCGGCAAGCATTCTTTTTTTTGATGCTGCCCGTACTGCAAGTGCAAACTTCATGATATATGCACTTTCTTTGGGATTTTTCAAAGTTGCTTTCAAGGCATCTGTTGCCAACTGTTCCGCACCTTTGGAAAGGTATGTCTGCAAATCAAAGTTTTCATTGTTTATGCTCATTGGTTCATGCCTTTCGATATATGTTTTTGTATTTGTCATTCGTCATTATTTTCGGGCTTGTAAGCAGGACAGCTTTTCGGTGCTTTGGGCATTTCCTCTCCGGCTATTGCTGCCTTGATAACATTACGGTGAAGATAAAGCATGATAAGAAATACTCCTGTGCATATTCCTCCTATAAAGGCAAAAAATGATTTATTCATAATTCTATCCGTCCTTTCTTAGTTTTTATAAAATGACCGACATATCTCATGGAGTGATATAATCCCCATAGAGTAGACACTTGAAAAAACAAAAAGTTTTCAAGTCTACTTTATGGGGGTTAATCTATGTCGAGAAAGAGGAAGAAAAAATAT
>ONIF01000311.1 GCA_900317795.1 uncultured Eubacteriales bacterium
TGGTAAGCACACTTTCATCAGCTTTCATGCCGACAATCTCAGCCACAACTCTTGTTTCACCGAATTCTTCCTGAACTTCTATCACTCTGCACTCGATAGCAACGGGCAGTTGATTGATTACAGGTGCATTGATTTTGTCAGATTTTGTGACGGTAAAACCGCATTTTTGAAGTTTATCGGAAACTTTACTGCCCGATACCATGCCCACATAGTCGCAAGCCTCTACATATTCTTTGGTTGCGAAACTTACGGTGAATTCCTTGACCGCCTTGATATTTGCCGTTGTTTTGTGAGAGGGGGAAAGGCTGAGGGAAACCAGATTTCCGCCGACTTGTCCTACCCAAGCGGCATTCATGGCATTGGCATTGCCGTTTTCGTCATAAGCTGCGATAATGAACACCGGCAAGGGTGTCACAAATCCTTTGTCAAAACTCTGTTTCATGAAAAAATCCTCCTGTTTGTTTAATGATGCTGAAAACTATATTCTCTGCGAGCCATACTGTATACACTGGCAATCGCATCAATTTCATATTCATAAGTGCCGTATATGCCCGTATCACTTCTTTCACCGTTACGATATACGAGCCAAGCGTTTTTTTGTTTGTCGTAATAGTATCCGATAGCATAAGGACTGGTGCAATAGTCATTCAGATATATCGAAACGGAACGAAGATGAGGTATGATTTCTTTTATTTTCAATATAGGATTTTCATATAATTCTGCCGTTTTACAAACCGTTTTGTAAATATGTTTTAATATTTCGATTTCATCTTCTGAAGTGTTCGATTTTATTTTGAAATCATTGATATAGTAAGATGTCCATAACTTTTTTTCTTTATCAAAGTAATATCCGATTGATAATTGTTCATTTGTATCCTTGTTAAGATAAATTTTAAAATGACCGATTTTATCCCGAAGGGCATTTATTTCCGAAATCAGTTGTTCTTTTTGATTCATCATTTTTTCTTCCGTCATGACTGAATAGAGGAATTATCCTCCACTTTGATAACATGGCACTTGTTTTCGTAGCCTGTAACATCAAGCTGCCACACAGTGTTGCCCTGTTCATCTTCACTTATTTTATCAAATCCGAACCTGCCATACAAGTCCTTTACCATATTATTTTTTGCGGTGGGGTAGTAATAGCCTTTGATAGTTGTAATGCCCTGTTCTCTGCACCTCTCAACAAGCCTGTCAAGCATGGCAAATTCCATATCCCTTTTGAGAACACGACAGCTCATGAGCCACAATTCCATATTCAAAACCGTACCGTCTTTTTTGCCGATAACGACAGATACAACACCGTTATCACCGAATTTATCGACAAGTTTACCGTAAAGGCGGATATAATCGTTACTTGCAAAAACTTCTTCCATTTCGGTAGGAGTATAACGCTTTGTCGTGACGTTGAATTGATTACTCTTGTTGGAAAGCTGTGTAATTCTCTGCAAATAGACGGGCAGAAAGTCATCAATAACAGCCGTCATGTCAAGGCTTAAAAGATATTCGTTGTAATCTGCAAAAGAGGCTTGCTGTGAAGCTCTTTCGGCATTTGCCTTGTACATTTCATTTCGTTTGAGGTCATCTTCACTGAAATTCGTCACTTCAAAATAGCCGTTTCTGTCGAGGGTGGTAATGTAATTTTCCACGCTGTCCATAACGGGAGTGCTGACACCGTTCACTTGTGCGGAAACGATAGCCCTTTCAGCAGGGTTATCGTCAACAAATACAATGGAGTCGGGGAGTATATTCAGTTCATTTGCAATTTCAATGATATTGCGGTCTTTGTTTTCCCAGTTGGCTTTGATGATGATAAAATCATCGGGCTTTAAAGCACCTTCGGGGTGATTTAGTCCCGCAATAGCATTTTCATGGTCATTCTTGGAGCAGACTGTTAAAATAATTCCAAGAGATTTCAAAGACTTAATATAGCTTTGGAATTCATAGTAAGACTGTGAAACGCCTGTTTCCTGACCGATTTGGATACCGTCAACACCGTCATCACCGACAACACCGCCCCACAAAGTATTATCCAAATCCAAAGCAAGAGCCTTTTTGTTCTTGCCGAAAACGGATTTAATGATGTTTGCGAGATTGAATGAAAATTCGGGGATAGCCTCAACGCACATAGCGTATTTGTACATATTCCAGTAAGATGGGTTGCTCCATTCTTTCAAGCCGTAGCTTGCGGAAATGAAGTTGATGTCATTGATATAAAATCCCTCTGTTTTTTCGGCATAGTCATAGAATTTCTGATTCAGTCGTGTAAGGAAATTGGAGCGACCACGATAATCACTGCAATCTTTATTTCCCATAATGCGATAGAAAGGCATTTCAAAGTTATTCTGAATGATAGGGCAGTGATAGGTATCGGAAATTTTCTGCCACATCTGCACGAATTTGCTGTATTCATTTTCAAGAAGTGAATTTACTTGTTCTTGTGTATCGGCAGTCGTGGGGAAGTTGGCGATATTTCTGTTGGTGGTATGTATGAAAATCAAATCAGGCTTGAAATTCAGCAGTTCCTCACTCGGAAACATAGCGTCCTGCCAATACTGTGCATACTCGGATTGATAAAATTCGGCTTCAATGCCGTTGTTGAGTAAAAACAAGTCGAGATATACCACTATGTCGTTTGTAGTAGAACCGCCAAACACAGCAATTTTCTTTTTCAGACGAGCAGAGCCGTCTGCAATGAGAGTACGCTTGATAGACTTTCTTTTTTTCATGACGTATTCCACGTCAAAAGGATATTCCAATTCTTTCATCAAATTTTCCCTCTTTCCATAGCGATAGGGGACATAT
>ONIF01000130.1 GCA_900317795.1 uncultured Eubacteriales bacterium
TTGTCCGATCATTATTTAAGTAAATTCTTGCTTGCATCACTTGTTCAAAATGGATCTAGATATTATTTTTGTAAGATTTACCGTGATGTGGCTGACTGTAAGGTCGTTTGGTCTATTAGTTGATGAATAATTGCAAATTATCCTCTTACGTGATCAGTTTTATACTTTGAGCAGTTCATCTGATCTACTTCATAATCAACACGTAGTCACCAAAAAGGATAATGAAAGTATCAATTTTTTGGAGGATTGGACATGAACGCAGATGTATTTATCAGCCATCATACAGAAACTTCTCTGAGCATTGCCGAAGCGATTGCCAATAAACTGGAATTTCACGGCATACGTTGTTGGTATGCCCCCCGTGATACAGAAGGGGATTATGCAGGCAGTATCATCAAAGCAATCAAATCATGCAGTACTTTTTTAATCATTCTGAATCACAGTTCTTCATACTCTCCCCATGTACTGAATGAACTGAATGCCGTAACCCAAAGACTGGCAAACAATGAAAAAGTCAATATAATCGCCTTTCACACGGCAGATGACGATATCTCCGATGCTGCTCAATATTATCTGGGAAGAATCCACTGGATCGATGCCATGAAGCCGTCCATCGTTGACAGGATAAATGAACTTGTGACAAAAATCGCCGTCATATACGGCTGCGATATTTCCCAAAAATCTGTCGGTTCGTCAGAGCATAAACTGATCTCAAAAATACCGACGGTCAGGGATGTCTTCATCGGAAGAGAAAATTTGCTCAATGCTATCGGTCATTTCTTTGAAAGCAATCAGAGGATCTTGTTTCTGGAGGGGATTGGCGGCATAGGAAAAAGCGAAATTGCCAAGCGTTATGCTATGAAATATCGGGACAGATATAAAAATATCGTTTTTGTAACATACTCCGAAAACCTGTGTTCTCTTGTCTGTGACAACGATAAGATCGAAATAACCGATATATCGATTTATCCAGACGAATCCAAAGAGGATTTTTTCAGAAGAAAACTCAGAGTATTCCGTTCCATAACGGATAAAAACACCCTGTTGATCATTGATAATTATGACGTCGATTTCGATAAGGACTTTGAGGAATTTACGGAAGGCTCCTGTGATATTGTTTTCACAACAAGAAATTCTCACCCGGGATATTCTTCCTTCAGGATTGCTGCCATAGACGATACGGAGGAACTTCTCACCCTGTTTGAAAGATATTACGGTATGCCGCTTTCCGAAAATGACAGACCATATATCCAAAAGCTAGCGGAACTGGTGGAAAATCATACATATGCCATGGAACTGCTTGCAAAACAGATGGAAACGAGCTTTATTTCGGGCAAAGAACTTTATGAAATGTTCTGTCACAAGAGTTTTGACAATTATCGGAACGAATGCTTTGCCGGCAGGGACGGAACTGATACTGCTTTCGGTCATATCCGCCGTCTGTTTGATTTGGGCAGACTGGACGAAACCGAAAAAAGCGTTCTGAGAGAATTATCCCTGTTCGGTATCACGGGAGCTCCCGTCAATGTTTATCTGAAATGTATCTCTCCCGAATCGTTGAGCAGCAAAAAACAAGCCCTGCTGTCACTTATCAGAAAAAGCTGGGTACGGCGTACTGTCAGTGAAAATATACAAAGCGTTTCCCTTCATCCGCTTGTAGCGGAAGTGATCCATTCCGACAAAAAAGCAAGACCGGATACCGTGAACTGTCATGAACTGCTGTGGGGGATATCGAAATATCTTTATAAAGCCTGGTATCGTCCCATCAAAGAAAATCTTGCCGTAATGGACAGTATTTTGTTCATGGAGGAATATTTTTCGCCGTTTGTTTTTGACAGCAACGACCGTGAAATATACTGTGTTTTTTCCTATATGCCGAATTTTCTCTGGCAGGTAGGAAAATTTGACGAAGCCATCCGATACGGCAGACAGTTTTTCGATACCTGTTTATCCGTATGCGGCACGGAAAGTATGCTGACAGGCTATGCCGCCAAAATGGTCGCAGGCTGTTATTTCAACAGCGGACGTTTGGAGGAATCTATCCCATGGTACCGAAAGGGGCTGGAGTATATGCTTGCCGCAGGCAAGGAAACCGAAGACCTTGCCATGTCCTATGAAAAAATGGCAAGATGTTATACATGGTTCTTTGAACAGGATTTTGATAAAGCAGAGGAATATTTCAAACGCTCTTATGACATAAGAAAAAAAATCATGGAGCATCTCAGCGGCGGAGAAACCGATGAAACAGTGGAACTGCATTTGCAGTATGACAGGAAAATGGCTGAAAACAGGATTGGCGAGCTGTATATGGAGTTTGGCAGAATGTACCAGCTCAAAAATAAATATGAAACGGCATTGACCTACGCCCAAAAATATGAGGCCATACTGTTGAAATGCGACAAGGAAAATTTGTCGGGTATCGCTTACGCCCATAATGACAAAGGCGTTTGTTACTATCATATGGGACTTTCCTGTCAAGAAACGGAGCCCTCAAAAGCTGATGAGTATTTTAGACTGGCATTGCAGGAACTTTCTTCCGCCCACGAATCCAACATGAAAATGCGTGGCAGACTGGCAATCGACTGCATCGACACTCAGGAAATGATGGGGGACGTATATTTTGTTATGGGGAAAAATCATGAAGCCGTCAACTGCTATTTATCGGCGATATCCATGACGGAACGTCTTTGCGGGTATGGTTCCAAAAGAATAGAGGCAATCCAATCCAAAATGAAAAACAGCAAGCTGTAATATACGGCTTTATTCTTCAAGTGCCTTTTCATTCTTACCGAATCAATTGAAATACGGGAGGTTAAGATATGCCAAAATATGATATTTTTATAAGCTACCGCCGTGCCGGCAGTGAAGATTTTGCCCGTGCAGTTTATCAGGAACTTATACATAGAAAATACAAGGTTTTTCTTGACCGTCAGAACCTTTTGGCAGGTATTTATGAAAAGCAGATACATTCCGTTATAGAGCAGGTCAGAGATGTTATTATAATACTTCCCCAAAATGCCCTTGATCGCTGTACTGAGGAAAACGACCTGTTCCGAAAAGAAATTGCTCATGCAATAAGTGCAGATAAAAATATAATACTGATAATGCGTCAGGGATTTGAATTTCCGAATATTGAAACCCTGCCGGAAGAAATACGTTCCATTACCAAATTTGAGGCAATCAAAGAAACACCCGACCACTTTGATGATGTAATGGTAAGACTTCTGGCATTACTGGAAAATTCAGCAGCAGGAATAAAAAAGAGAAAAAAACAATTACATTTAGCTTTGACAGCCATTGTTTCTGTCATTCTTGTTATCGGTGCAATATGCTTTAGTTCTGTATTCTTGAAAAATGACATTTCAGATTTTGAAATTCCCGAGCCGAGCTGGAATTACCAATATGTGGGAGCAAAAGCAGAACCCATCATTGATTCCGGTCATATCTGCGAGATAACTGCCGGAATGGATATGAAAGAAGTATGTGATTTGCTGGAAACAAGCCTTTCGTTTCAAGATATAGCCGTAAAAGAATATGTTTCGTTTTTTTGGGAATTGACAGGCGATATAAAATCATTTGAATTTGAGGGCGAAACAGCGACTTTAGGTATGGATGATGGAACAGGACAAAAATATAATGCTCTGCTTGTTTTTCGTATATCATACGGCAAGGTTGTATATATGAAATATGTCTTTGGTTCAGACGATATAAATGCAATAGACCGAACCGCTGAAGCATTATATAAAAAATTGGATAACGGTCACGGAATAAAAGGCGAAAATATTTATAAAATATCCGATCATTCGCAGTTAAATGGTACTGTCGGCTTTGGAAGAATGAAAAAGCAAAATGGAAAAAACTGTTTTTATTACATTTTGTCGGCAGATGCCGATAAAATGCCTGTGGAAGAAAAAAGTTTCAATTTTAAAATAGATGATTACGAAAATATAACATTAAACGAATTTTATCAAGATGAAATCCGGACTTCATGTATCATTACAGACGTTCAGAGCAAAATCATCGACAACAGAATAGAACTGACAATAAAGGGAAAGAAAACTTTTGATAAGTACGGCGAAAAACATTCAGCTAATGTGGGATTTACTGCAAAACTGAAAGATTCCGAAGGCAATACTGTTGCAACAACAAATGCTCATTCCCCTGACATATGTGTGGGGGAAATTTTTAAGACAAATGCCGTTTTTTATGCAAGTTCTCTGGATTCCAATGAAATCTATACAATACAGTTTGAAGATTATGCGTGGTGACAGTAATGAAAAAGTTATATCTTATATTTACGATAATTTTTCTTTTATCAACGGCAGGGTGTGCTTCTGCCGAAAAAACACCTTTTCTGTCAACAGAGATTCCAAAAAATCTTGCAGAAACAGATGACTATGCCTATGTTGAGGATATTCCGAACACAGATGTTCCTTATGAGATAGTTTATGAGCAGGATTTTAAACATGAAAATAATATAATTGTCGATAACATTGACAATGTAATAACACGCCGAAACGCTTACACAAATAAGCCTGTTTACTCTTACAGGATAGATTCTGTGAAAATAGAAATTAAAGAATATACGATTGATATCTTCGTTGACGGTGAAGAACTTTATGATGCACATGGCAGCGATTCAAATCGCCGTCTTGTTCTCAAAGCCGTATTAACCGACAATGAAGGATATATTATTTCGTCTGACGAAATGCTTTCCGACAATATCCACAAAAAAGGAGACATTTTGAAAGATGAAAAATTTGATAGAATTTTTCAGAATATCAACTTTAATGAAAAGTATCATCTAAATATCACCTCTCCCGACAGTAAATACGATCCGCCTGCGGCAGACAATGCACCAGATCCGAATCGTAACTATTGTATCCACATAGGCTATCAAATAAATGAAACGATAGTTCCACCGGTAGACATAAACAACTTGCCACAATGGTTTTATGAATATCGTGAAAAATCACCCGTACTTACAGACGATATGAAACTGTACTGGATAAAGGATACACCCGTAGATCTGAACAATATCAAACCGGAAATCTCCGGACCTGATGAAACGTCAGACAAAAATAAAGATTTCATTATGGCGGATAATCATTACGGTTATGATTATTACTATGATATACCTGCCGATCAAATTATTGATGATCGTATTCCGGCAAATCAAAGGCCTGATATTATCAGATTATCATATGCTCCTCATGGAAGCCGAATTCTTGATATAAATGACAGATATAGTTTGAACCTTGCTTTTCTTTACAGAAATAACAATGAAACATATTATTTTATTCTGTTTTCGTATGTTCCCGGAAATACGCTTACGGCTGCCGAGTGGGAAGAATACAACAACAATGACTCTTAATATTCCTCGCTTTGCTCGAAATCCGATACAAGAAATATCGCATTTGAAGTATTTTTTATATTCAGAAAAGTCCCATTAATCATATAACTTACTCTTAGTTCCGTCCTGTTTTTGTCGGCAATATGTCCGAACCGTTCAAGATATTTCTGCTTTAATTTTTCTTTTCCACGATTTGTCAGCCTGATACCTTTCAACCCATTTTTACTGTATGTTCTTTTCATCAGACCGTCATTGTAAAAATTATGCCGTATCATTTTCCTATAGCTTGAACTGATATTCAGCCGTTCAAATTCAGAATATGGAAACTCACGGCTTAAAGCCGTCAAGGTCATAACTTTATCTTTTTTATTAAGCTCGTCCTGCATACGACTGAATTGTATTTTGGGACAATAACATCTTCTCCATTGAAAATTTTGCCCGTAGCTTCTATAGGCTTGGGGCG
>ONIF01000258.1 GCA_900317795.1 uncultured Eubacteriales bacterium
GCAGGCGAAAAAATTGCCATAGACGGAGTTATTGTTGAGGGAGAATCTTCATTGAATACAAGTGCATTGACGGGTGAAAGTATGCCGAGAAATGTCATGGTTGGTGATGAAGTTATCAGTGGATGTATCAATTTAAACGGCTTGCTGAAAATAAGAACTACCAAGGAGTTCGGTGAATCGACTGTTTCAAAGATATTGGATTTGGTGGAAAATGCGAGTTCAAAGAAGTCTAAATCGGAGAATTTTATATCAAAGTTTGCAAGGATATATACACCGACAGTTGTATTGAGTGCGTTGGCGTTGGCAGTTGTGCCGTCAATTTTTACAGGTGACTGGGCAACGTGGATTTACAGGGCTTTAACGTTCCTTGTCATAAGCTGTCCATGTGCGTTGGTGATAAGCATTCCTTTAAGTTTCTTTGCGGGAATTGGCGGTGCAAGCAAGGAGGGTATTTTAGTAAAAGGCTCGAATTATCTGGAAATTCTTTCTAAAACAAAGACTGTTGTATTTGACAAGACGGGAACGCTTACCAAAGGTGTCTTTGAAGTCACGGCAATACACCCCGAAATCGTAGATGAAAACACACTTCTGCATTTGGCGGCTCACGTAGAAAGATATTCCAATCACCCTATTGCCAATTCATTGAAATTGGCATATAAAAACGAAAATGACGGGTGTCATGTCATGCGTGCGGAGGACGTGGCAGGGCAGGGCGTAAAGGCACTTGTCAACGGCAATATTATTTGCGTGGGAAATGAAAAAATGATGAAAGCCGTCGGTGCGGAAATTCAGAAATGCCCCCATGAACATTCGGGTACGGTCATACACGTTTCACGCAACGGGAAATATATCGGACATATAGTCATATCCGATGTTGTAAAGCCGACTTCAAAGCAGGCTTTGAGTGAATTGAAAAAAGCAGGCATTAAAAAGACGGTCATGCTGACAGGCGACAGTAAAGCCGTTGCAGACAAGGTTGCAGGTGAATTAAATATAGATGAGGTGCATAGTGAGCTTTTGCCCGAAGATAAAGTGAATGAAGTGGAAAAGATACTTTCCGAAAAGACGGGTATCACGGCATTTGTAGGTGACGGTATCAATGACGCACCCGTGTTGTCAAGAGCGGATATTGGAATTGCAATGGGTGCTATGGGTTCTGATGCGGCTATTGAAGCGGCTGACATAGTTTTAATGGACGACAACCCCATGAAAATTGCAAAGGCTATCAAGATTTCAAGAAAGTGTCTGAGAATAGTAAATGAAAATATATGGTTCTCAATAGGCGTAAAAATAGCGTGTTTGATATTGGGTGCATTGGGTATCGCTAATATGTGGGTGGCAATATTTGCAGACGTGGGAGTTATGGTAATAGCCGTGCTTAATGCAATAAGGGCGTTGCTTGTCAAAAAATTGTAAAAAGCTATTGACATTTCTATTTGATAGTATTATAATGATAATATCAAAAAGGAGATGTGATGATTATGTTTAAAGGGATAGCCAATTTGTTTTCAGTGATAAAAAATAATATGCCAAGCCCATTTTTAAAAATAGAAGATGGTGAATTAACAGACTGTAAATCGGGTGTTATAATGCTTGAAGTACCCAAAGGAGTAAAGGCTATATGGTCATCTGCACTCATGTACACACAGGATACATTAGTAACAGCGGTCATTCCCGAAGGGATAGACTGCATAAGGGCAAATACTTTTGAGGACTGTCCCCATCTTTTATCGGTAAAGCTGCCCGAAAGTCTGCGTTCCATAGAAACAAGGGCTTTTGCGGGGTGCAGGAATTTGAGGAAAATCAATTTTCCCGATGGTCTGAAAAAAGTTGATGATGACGCTTTTTTGGATTGTCCTCATGTAGTCATTCCCGAAAGAGTAAAGAAAATGCAGGATTCGGGTGTCGGAATGGCATCTGCATTCAAGCATATTCCCGATAAAACACGTTATATGGACGATGTGCTTGTACAGGGCGGTTTTGACATACCGAAAAATCTGGTTATACCCGAGGGTGTAAGGGTAATCGGTAAGGGTGCATTTGCCTTTTTCAGCGATGTGAAAACAGTTGTTATTCCCGAGGGAGTGGAGGCTATCGTTGACGGTGCATTTTCGCTGTGTGACGAGATGGAGAGCATACATCTGCCAAGTACGCTGATTGAGATAGGAGAAGATGCTTTTTCATGCTGTGCAAAGCTGAAAGAGATAAATTTCCCCGACAGTATCAGATATGTGGGCAAGGGGGCATTTAACAAATGCCGCAGATTGACACTGCCGCAGCGTATCATTGATTTGATGGAAAATCCGAAGCCGTATTTTTCGGAAGACGAAAACGCTCTTTCAACGGCAGTTACGCAGGATATTTATACGGAGAGTGTGACGATAACACGTCAATATACGGTTGAACATAGACGTTTGGGATAGACAGGGGTGTGAGATATGAAACAATATACAGTTACGGGAATGAGCTGTGCGGCTTGTCAGGCAAGAGTGGAAAAGGCTGTATCGGGAATTGACGGTGTGACGGCTTGTTCTGTGAGTTTGCTGACAAATTCAATGGGTGTTGAGGGAACTGCAAGCGACAGCGATATTATAAAAGCCGTTCAAAATGCAGGCTACGGAATTTCACCAAAAGGTGACGATATTAAAAAAAGTAATTTTAGTGCAAAACTTGCCGCTGAGGAAGATGCACTTAAAGACCGTGAAACACCTGTTTTAAAAAAGAGATTGTTTGTATCATTGGGATTTTTGATTGTATTGATGTACTTTTCAATGGGCGTGCACATGTTTAATTTTCCCATGCCTGATTTTATGCAGGGAAATCATATTGCAATGGGACTTGTGCAGTTACTCTTGTCGGGAATTATTATGGTGATAAATCAGAAATTTTTCATCAGTGGCTTTAAAAGCCTGTTTCACGGCTCGCCTAATATGGATACGCTGATTGCATTAGGTTCATCAGCAGCATTTGCATACAGTACGGTCATGCTTTTTGCAATGACGGCTGACAGGGCAAATGAATCGGCTTACATGAATGAATTTTACTTTGAGTCAGCAGCAATGATTTTAACGCTGATAACAGTCGGTAAAATGCTGGAAGCATACTCAAAGGGAAAAACAACAAATGCATTGAAAAGTTTAATGAAGCTTGCACCGAAAACGGCTCATATTATCCGTGACGGTGAAGAAATTACCGTTTCAATAGATGATGTTAAAAAAGATGATATATTTATAGTAAGACCCGGGGAGAATATAGCCGTTGACGGTGAAGTCATAGAGGGAAATAGTGCTGTTGACGAATCGGCTTTGACGGGGGAGAGTATTCCTGTTGATAAAACTGTCGGGGATTTTGTGACATCTGCCACTATCAATCAATCGGGATTTTTAAAATGCCGTGC
>ONIF01000385.1 GCA_900317795.1 uncultured Eubacteriales bacterium
CTTGTTTATGTACCTTATCTGCTTTATGGAGTTCATTATACTCTATCATACACTTTTTACTTTGAGGATGAGTAGACGGGGAATATTATACGCTTACGAAGTACTTTATAGCTGATGTTGAGAACACCCTGAAGAATACCTCGACCATTCCGAACCCGACCATAAAGCTTGGTGAAAGAATGGCGATAAATGTATCATCAGAGGGTGGTATCGGTGAGCATACTTATGCCGTGTACTACAAGAAAGTAACCGATACAAAATGGATAGCAAAACAGAGCTACAGCACAAACACAGATGTATCAATCAAGCCTGCCTATGCCGCACAGTATATGGTATGCGTAAAAGTCAAGGACAGCAACGGTGTTGTTGAGAAAAAATACTTTATGGCAAATGTAGAATAATAAACCAAGTCAAAAGCCGATGGAAAGAAAAGTCTGTCGGCTTTTCGGCAATATACAGAAGGAGGACAATTTTATGAAAATGAAAACCGTAAGATGTATCATAGCGGCAGCCCTTGCGATAGGAATGGTCGGAGCAATTCCGACAGCCGCCCCGATTTTGACAGGCATAACCGCAAGTGCGGCAGATGTGCAGACTGTTTAGGGCAAATACACCGTGAATATACAGTTAAAGCAGTTTGGCAGTGACAGTCTTTCAATGGGCAATGCGTCAATGAAAAATCCTGCAATGCTCATTGTAAACGCTGATGGCACTTCCCGTATAGAGATAGATATGCAGTCGCTGAAATATCTTGGCAGGGACGGTTATCTTGGCTGGCTGAAAAAAGTCACAAAAGTCATTTCCGAAAACAAGTATCACTATCCGACAGAGATTGAAACGGAAGATGCGGAGGTACTTGAAGAATTTGTTGATGTATATGATATGTTCAATGATCCGTCAAGTGAAAATGCAGACTCGTCAGTAGTCGGCAAGTGGTATCCGAAAGTTTTGTCAATGCCCGTCAATACAAGTGAAGAAGAAATTCTTGTACAGGTGTATGTACCTGTCATGGAGAGTATCATGGAGGGCGGAGGAACAAAGTTTGCTCGACTGGTGCTTGACTATTCTTCTTTGGAAAAGATAGAAGAACCGATTGAAGAATCTTCCGAGCCGTCAGAAGAATCCGAAGTATCCGAAATTTCGGAAGTAGCTGAACAATCGGAAGTGTCTGAAATATCTGTTCCGACAGTGCCGGCAACGCTTGACAGATACAATCTTGCAGACGGTGAATATATTGTTGACGGACACATGATTAAAATTGACAGAGAAAGTTCTTCAATGTTCGAAAAATCCATTGACCATAAAATAAAGCTGACCGTCAAGGACCGCAAAATCAATGTGACAATGAATTTTAAGGGTATTACAATCGGTGATAAATACGGCTATCTCGGAAAGCTGTCTTATTTTCTGACAGGCTATACCGAAAATCAGTACGGCAGACCGCAGGGGGAAATCGCTCCTGCTGCGATAAACTCCTATCACCGGAAATCATCTTGTTGATATTTACGGCACTGACTATCCGAATGAAGTAACATTTGAGCTGATACCCGAAGCACTTGAAAGCGGATGGGTGCCTTTACGGGTATTCGTGCCTGTTATGGAAAGCATTTCCGCAGGCGGAGGTACGCAGGAAATTTTCCTCAAACTTGACTGGACTACACTTGTCAGAGAAGAAGATGCCATTGCGGAAGAATCAAAAGAAGAAGAATCATCAAAGCCTGCCGAAAACAGCAAACTGCCGATTTTCAATGGCGGTCTGAACAATAAGCCGTTAGTACCCGAAACCGATAATAACACATCTTCGGTCACTGCTGCTGTGAATAATACCGTTGCCACAGGCGACAGTACATCTTTGGCAGGCATACTTGCGGCAATAACAGTTTCACTCGGAGCAGTGTTTGCGTTGTCAAAGAAACGCAAAAATGACAACTGATAAATTAAACCGAAATCCGTTCATTTTCAATACTTTTCTGTTGGAATGAACAGTTCAAAATAAAACAATCCAACGCAAGAAAAACAGCTTTCAGAGCTTATCTGAGAGCTGTTTTTTTATATAGGTCTTATTGCAGAAAAAAGCCGGACTTGAAAAATCTATTGCATACCATGCAAAAAAGGATCACTATTCATTATTCTTTCACGCTCGTTAAGAATATAGTCATTAGGCAGAAGTTCAACAGACTCTATCGGGATAGAGAAAGACATATTTTCAAATAATATATCTACAGTATCATCATATACATTTAATATACATACAATACTGCCTGGCTGAAATAGAACACCCTTTTTGTATTGAATTATTTGGGAATGTATCATTTTTCCGTATTGAATAACATCGTCCATAGAATATGTTTTTTCT
>ONIF01000260.1 GCA_900317795.1 uncultured Eubacteriales bacterium
AAACAAAGCCTTCTTTGCCTTTAATGAAGTCAATGACTTCTTTTGTGGCATGAAGTTCATTAAGTCCCGTTTCAGAGCGGCTTTTATTTGTCACGTATAAATATCCTACACCGTCATCACAGGTACTCCATTTGTTATTTTTATTTGAGTAAGCGGTGAATTTAAAATCACCCACCTGACTTGCTTTAAAAGCACCTTTCCAGACGTAAGTATTGCCTTCTTCGGTTTTATCGGTGGCATTCACTTTAAGCAGTCTGTTGCCGAAATCTACGCTGAAATAGACATCTTTAACGGATTTATCGGTGACAGCAACGAGAGTTACATTTTGATTGGGAGTTGCCACATTGGGCAAAGCGTATGCAAATCTCACAGGTGCGGCAGCCTCCACATTTACAATGCATATAGCCTTGTTGCCGTATTTATCGGAAAATGTAACGGCAGCTTTACCGGGATTTTTTGTAAGGATAAGTCCATTTGATACAGTTGCAATATTGCTGTCTGTTGTACTCCATGATGAGCCGTTGCAGCCTTTGATAAGAACGCTTTTTCCGGCATTCGTGGTAACGCTTGAACGGGAAACTCTGACATTTCCGCTTGAAACGGCATTAACCGTTACAGTACATTTGGCAGAAATTTTTCCTGTTGTATCGGAAACGGTTATTATAGCCGTGCCTTTGGAAAGACCGCTGATTTTGCCGTTATAGACACCTGCAACTTTTTCGTTGCTTGATGACCATTTCAAATTCATAGAGGAATTTGACTTATTGGCAGTTACGGTAAATGAAGAACCTGCATTGAGAGTTACTTTTGAATGTGAAAGAGTGATAGTATCTTTACTGATTACCGTCACTTTACATACAGCAGTAACAACGCCTGTATTGTCATAAGCGGTTATATTTGCATTACCTGCCGCAACAGCGGTAATTTTTCCGTTGGAATCGACCTTTGCAATATTTGTATTTGATGACTTGAATTTCACTTTTTTAACACTTGTATTTGTATCTGCTTTAAGGGTGAAAGCCTCACCGATAAAGAGAGTTTTTGAAGTATTGGAAAGAGTTATTTTTGTATAGTCTGTTTTAACTGCCGTGATAGTGCATTTAAGGGATTTTTTTGTTTTAGTATCGGTAGCGGTTATTGTTGCAGAGCCTGCCGCAACAGCGGTAACTTTTCCGTTTGAATCCACTTTCACGATTTTGGCGTCAGATGTAGTCCAATTTACCGTACCCTGATTATTTTCCGCTTTAATTGTGTAGGAAGTGCCGACAGCAATTTTCCTCGCACCTATCGAAAGTTTGAATTCGGAAGAAGTTGTAACGGAGGTTTTGACAGTTGACGTATTGGAAACATAGTCCAGATAATCCGTGCATACATATCCCATTGTGCCGTCAGCAAGCTTTACATAAGCCCAAGACGAGCCGCAAAATCTTATTATATCGACTTTTGTATTTTTAGGAACGGTTTTTATAAGGGAATAGCCTGTTCCTGCCCCTTTTCTTACATTGAGTGCCGCAGTTGTCACACCGTCTGTTGTAATATCAAGATAGTCTGCATAGCAATAGCCTGTTGTGCCGTCCGAGAGTTTGACTTTTACCCAATAGTAATTTGACCTGTCGATAACCGTAACGCTTTCATTTTCTTTAAGAACTTTGATTACACCATAGCCTGTTCCTGCTCCCTGTCGTACATTGAGTTCAGAAGTTGTTTTTGCATAGAACGTTTCGGCAGCCGAAAATGTCGGTGCAAGTGCGTTTGCAGATGTTGCGATGAGTGCCGCACACAAAATTGCGGCAAGATTTTTTTGGAAGTTCATTGGTAAATACATCTCCTTTTTCCTTTTTTTAACAATCTTTTAACAGTAGTTTCAATTTTTTAACCAGTACAATTATATACCCTATTTTTGCGGAATGCAATTAGAAAAAACTTACATAAATATATGTATTTTGCACAATGAGAAAACAAGGAAAAACTTTAACTTTTTTCAAGCACTTATATGTCTTAAAATCACTGTTGACATTGGAGTAATAAAATCTTATAATAGGCTTGTAAATTTTTTTTATGAAAGCAGGTTTTTTGAATGAAAAGCGATAAAATGAAAAAAGGCGTGCAGTGTGCACCGCAGAGGTCACTTCTCCATGCACTCGGCATGACAGATGAGGAAATTGCAAAACCGTTGATTGGTATTGTAAGTTCTTATAATGAAATAGTACCCGGTCACATGAATATCGACAAAATTACCAATGCGGTAAAAACAGGCGTAGCGATGGCAGGAGGAAATCCCGTTGTATTCCCTGCAATAGCTGTATGTGACGGTATCGCCATGGGACATCAAGGCATGAAATATTCCCTCGTAACCCGTGACTTGATAGCGGATTCTACAGAATGTATGGCATTGGCACACGCTTTTGACGCTCTTGTGATGATACCTAATTGTGACAAGAATGTCCCCGGATTGCTCATGGCAGCCGCAAGACTGAATATACCGACAATATTTGTAAGTGGCGGACCTATGCTGGCAGGACGTGTACAGGGCTGTAAAACAAGCCTTTCCAGTATGTTCGAGGCGGTAGGCTCATACAATTCCGGCAAAATTACAGAAGAAGAACTGAATGAATATGAAAATAAAGCATGTCCAAGCTGCGGTTCATGTTCGGGTATGTACACGGCTAACTCCATGAACTGCTTGACGGAAGTTCTCGGCATGGCACTTCGTGGCAACGGCACAATTCCTGCTGTATATTCCGAAAGAATACAGCTTGCCAAACGTGCCGGCATGAAGATAATGGAACTGCTTGAAAAGGACATAAAGCCCCGTGACATTATGACAGAAGACGCTTTCAGAAATGCTTTGACAATGGATATGGCATTAGGCTGCAGTACAAACAGTATGCTTCACTTGCCTGCAATCGCTCACGAATGCGGCATAGAACTCAATCTTGATATAGCGAATGAGATAAGTTCACATACACCGAATTTGTGTCACCTTGCCCCCGCAGGTCGTACATACATGGAAGATTTGAACGAGGCAGGCGGTATTTATGCCGTTATGAATGAGATAAATAAATTGGGCTTGCTGAAAACAGACCTCATTACAGTAACAGGAAAGACCGTTGCAGAAAATATTGCAGGCGTTGTAAACAAAAATCCCGAAATCATCAGACCTGTTGAAAATCCGTACAGCACAACGGGCGGTATCGCTGTACTTCGTGGAAATCTTGCCCCCGACGGCTGTGTAGTAAAGCGTTCGGCAGTTGCTCCCGAAATGCTCAAACACTCGGGACCTGCAAAGGTATTTGACTGTGAAGAAGACGCTATGGCGGCTATCACGGGCGGAAAAATCGTTGAGGGTGACGTAGTTGTTATCCGTTATGAAGGTCCC
>ONIF01000378.1 GCA_900317795.1 uncultured Eubacteriales bacterium
CCTCTGCAACTTCAAGAAGTCTGTCAATGATACACAGCTCAACGCCGTCCTGCAGAAACAGGAAGAACTTGAAAAGTTCATGAAAAAAATTATCTCCGAGATTTCCAAAGACGAAGAACATACCCTTGACAATCTGGAAAAGAAACTTGATAAAATCGCAGAAAGGATTGAAAAGTATGGCAATAGTTAAAGCAGTAGAAAAGGAAATCAAATCGCATGAGTACGTTTATTCTTCACTCTCCTACATACTTTCACCTGAAAACAAAAACGGTGACGAAAAGTGCTTTCAATCAACCACTCTGAACTGTTTCGGCAACGGTGCAGATGATTTTTCAAAACAGCTCCTCATGGTGCGTGATGCGTTCAACAAAGACAAGAATATTTTAGCACACCACTATATACAGAGTTTCTCTCCGAATGAAAAAATCTCTCCTGCACTTGCTCATAAAATCGGAGTAGAACTTGCCCAAATACAGAGTTTCTCTCCGAATGAAAAAATCTCTCCTGCCCTTGCTCATAAAATCGGAGTAGAACTTGCCCAAAAGGTTGCAACAGGATTTCAAGTTGTTATAGCAACTCATGTGGACAGGGAGCATATACACAATCACATCATTATCAATTCCGTCAATATGGAAACAGGGCTTAAATGGAAAGGAAATGCAGATACGCTTAAAAATATGCGTAATGAAAGCGATAAGCTGTGTAAAGAAAACTGCTTGACGGTCATTGAACAGCCGTCAGGACTTCGCAGTATAGACCAAGACACACTTGAACTTGCAAGAAAGGGCAATTCATGGAAAGTTGAGTTATGCAAGGCTCTGGATGAAGTCACAAGCCTTTGCAATAGAAAGGATAATTTCATTCACTACATGGAAGTCAAGGGCTTTAAGATTACCCGTTACGGTGAAAAGGACATAACCTTTCAGAAAATCGGTGAAACAAAGAAAATTCGTGCAAGTACACTTGCAAAACAGTTCGGAGAAGTCTATAAAAAAGAAAATATCGAAAAGAGAATGAGAATCTACAGACTGCCAAAAATATCCGAACAAACTGTAACAAATCACAAAAAGAGCAAAGCAAATTCTACGTTTATCACAGAATTTGAAAAGTTTGAAAGAAACTATTTTTCAAAAAATCTCCCTCTTGCACAAAAACGTGAAATTCCATTTATGCAAAACTACATCAATAATTCTTCAAATCCATTTTTGGCACTTCTTTCAATTATATTTAGGCTGCTTGTCAGACGAAAAAAGAGAAGTATGTTCGATAAAAAATACGATTTACTCCACTTGTACTGCAAAAGGCAAAAAAGTTACAGGCGATATGTTCCATCACTCGCCGAACAGGTCAGACGGATAGAAAGAATGCAGAAAACGGCAGGAAATATCCCATATCAACGCTTGATTTATTCGCAGGGGGAAAATTATAAAGTCAAAATTTCATTATCCAAAATTTCTAAACTGTATGCTTACGGATTTTTCTTTTCCGCAAGACTTCTCAGTGATGGTGCAATGGTAACAATCAAAGAGAAAGACAAGTATTTGTTGCAAATGGCTTTGGGAATCGATAATATACAGATTCTTGAAAAACATAACAGATATTACAAGCCAAAGTCTGACTATGCAGAAATGAAAAAGAGAGCCGAATACCTTGGAAGTAAAATTGAATATATCATGATAGAACCTGAACAGCTTGAACTTCTGAAAAATGAAACCGACAGATTTATCAAATCCCATGTAGGCGAAAAAATCCGTCTGGTGTTTCTTGAAGAAAACAAGGATTTCATACTCCACGCACTTTATCCCGACAAACATCCCGATAAAAACAACATCTTGGGAACACCAAACGCAAAAGTCCAGACTAAACTCAAAAAGGATATATTTTTACAACAATCTTATCTGCACCGATCTGTTACGCAAGATAAGGTTAATAAATCAGAAAAAAAGCCATCTGCTACTGTCAATCAGCCTGAACGAACCGAAAATACTCCCAATAAGAATGAAAATGTACAAAAATCCCCTCCAACCTACATACCAAGACGCAGAAGATGATGTATTACATAGTATTACTTGTATTACATTGTATATTACATATTTTAGAACTATTGACAGATAAACAATGATTTGCTAAAATTTCTGTATGTAATACGTCATACATTACACTGTAATACAACGTATGACACCATATTTTTTTATAGAAATGGGGAAATTTTGATGAACGATGAAGTAAAAGTACGCAGTTTTCGTATCTCAGACAGTGTTGCAGAGAAGTTCAAGGCTTTTTGCGGTGAATTTGACAGTCAGAATGCAGCATTGGACAGCCTGATTACCACCTACGAAATGCAGAATGCAAAATCCGTATTGGTGGATAGAAAAACCGAGATAGCCGAGTTTGACACACATATACAAGCAATACAGAGTGCTTTCCTGAGGTCTTTGGAACTGAACGAGAATGCCGAACAGCGTGTGAAAACAGAATTCAACAGCCTGTTATCTTCCAAAGACGAAACGATCATGCAGTTACAGGCGGAGAAAGCAAAGGCAATGGAGCAGATGGAACAGTATAAAACATCATATGACAAAGTTGTGCAGGATACCGACAAGCAGTTGAAAGCTATACAGGAAAAGGTGTCAGAGAACAACCAAGCCTTGCAGAATGAGAAAGAAAGAGCCGATACGGAACAAAAGGCAAGAGAGCAAGCTGAAACTATATCGGCTATGCTTTCAGG
>ONIF01000263.1 GCA_900317795.1 uncultured Eubacteriales bacterium
TTTCTTGCAAACATCACGGCAAGCAGGGAAGTAACGATAGATTTTCCGACACCGCCCTTTCCGCTGACAACACCGATAACTTTTTTAACGGTGCTGTACCGGTTCAATTTTTCGGTCATGTCGAGTGAAGAGCCGTTTTCTCTGGAAGCACAGCTTTCACCGCATGAACTGCAATCATGTGTACATTCTGACATAATTATTCTCCTTTTTCAATATTTTCTTTGGAAGTATCCTTTTCGGAAACATTTTCTTCCGAAACATCGGGAACGGTTTTTGCAAGTTCGTCAAAAGCGTCTGAAATTTCCTGTTCGGAAAGGGTTTCTTCGGTTGCAGGCTCGGGACTTGCATTATCGGTTTCATCTTCTTTGGGTGTATCGAGTTCATAACCGCTGAGGAACGTATAAGGCAGACCGTAGCCAAGAGCAACAGACGCAAAGCTGACAACTTGTGAATGACTTGCAATTTGTTCCGAGAAAGGCAGATTAGGCACCAAACCTGCAATAATAATATAGAGTGCAGGGAGAACCATTATGATAAGAGTGGCAAGGGAAAAGCGTTTAACCTGTTTGCCGTCGCCAACTCTTGTTGCATAGAAAAGCACAAGCCCAAAAACCGCATACATCAAGGACATAGCCAAAAGCTTGAAAGTATCGGTAAAAGTGGAGGAGTCCTGTATGAGTATAGAGCAGAAATAGGCACATATAATAAAGGCGATAACAAGGAAAGCCGAGAAAATCAAGTTAGAAGTATCTTTATTCTTTTTCATTATAGTTCCCTCCGAAAGTATTATTTAAGCATTGCGACAAGGCAAAGCCAATTTTTTTCTTCAAACTGTTCAATAACTTGAATATTTTGTGGCAGAGCTGCAAGTAAATCATCAAGACGGGAATCTATAATACCGCTCATAATATAAACGGTTTTTTCATGCATGAGTTTTTGAATATCCGAGGAAAGCATGATAATAGCATCTGCCACGATGTTGGCGGTAATGATGTCAAAACAGCCTGTCACTTTATCGGCAAGATTTCCGTTAATACCCGTGTACTTGTCAGAAACGTTGTTAAGCTTTGCATTTTCGACAGAGGCTTTCACAGCAAGTTCATCTATATCCACGCCAATAGCGGACTTTGCCCCCAAAAGCAAGCCTGCAACGGATAAAATACCGCTGCCGCAGCCCACATCAAGCATTGTACAGCCTTCTGCAACATACTTTTCAAGAGCCTGCAAACAAAGCCTTGTCGTTTCATGCGTACCCGTGCCGAATGCAACACCGGGTTCAAGATTAAGCACAATTCTGCCGTTGGGCTTGAAATCATCTCTCCAGATGGGGCGAATAAGCAGTTTTTCGCCCACTTCGATAGGCTTGAAATACTTTTTCCAGTTTTCAAGACAGCCCTCCACATCACAGTCATTGGAATACAGCCTGAAATCAATGTTTTCAGCGGCAAATCTTTCTTTAAGAAAAGAGAGTGCTTCATTGGGGTTATCTTCGGGAGATATGTATATGTGTACTTTCGCTTTGGACCTGTCCATTTTGAGCAGTTCCTCATCAATAAGGTCTATGTGTGCAATTTCAAGCACTTCTTCTTCAAGGTTTGAATAATCCTCTATATATATGCCGTAAGGCACGGTCATTTGTGCAATACTGCCTGCCGTATCAACATCATTTGCATTTACTTCGGCAACTATCTCTGTCCAGTTCATAAACTCGTTCCTTTCCCAAAAAATCACAATAAATATATTATAATATATTTATGCCGAAAAAACAACCTAAAAAAAAATAAACCTGCCGAAATATTGATAAAAAATATATGAAGTTTGTTGCATTATTTATGTTGTAATTTTTATTAAAATGAATTATACTTATAATGTGTAATTGTGCAGTTTAGTGAAAGGCGGTGACGATTGTGTTAGGAAGAAATGTAAAAATAGAGATATTGGGCACATTGACAGATTGTTATTTATATTCGGGATTTATCACAAGTGAAAAACGTGGAAATTTCAAGCAAGTATATATCATATCGGATAAAGAGCTTTACGGAGAGGTAGAATGCACCATAGTAGGAATAGCAAGCTCCGAAAAAAATTCCCGGACACGATTGATAGCCGCTCCTGTGGGCTGTATCTATTATGAGCCGGAAATAAGAAAAAGACTGAGCCGAAAATCCATTGAATTTGACAAGATCGTGTGTATGTATGAGAAATCATGCGGAGCGGTGGTATATCACCGAACAAGACTTGGAGTGATAAAAATACTGCTTGTAAAGAACCATAACGGCAAATGCTGGACATTTCCGAAAGGTCACGTTGAGCAGAACGAAACAGAACAACAAACCGCTATCAGAGAAATCAAAGAGGAAACAGGGCTTGATGTGGTGATAGAACCGGGCTTCAGGCGTACAAGTACATACAGACCTTTTGGCAAGACAAAAAAACAAGTTGTATTTTTCCTTGCCAAAGCAGACGAAAGTGCGGTAAGCGTTCAGAAAAGCGAAATAGATTACTACTTATGGGCAACGCTTGACGAAGCCATGCATATCTGCAAATATGACAACGATACAAAAATACTCCGTGAAGTAAAAAGACGACTTTTATAAAATTAGCAGTTAGCAATGAGCAGTGAGCAATTAACGATTGATTGCTCACTGCTGATTTTTTTGTGACAAAACTACTTGACAATGCAAAGTAGGTATGTTATATTATAGTCAGCTACTTTGTATTGCAAAGTACCGAGATAACGATTCATTAAAAAGGGGTGACGGCATGGAGGATTCTCAAATACTGAAAGGAGTGCTTGAAGGGTGCGTGCTGAAAGTGATTGCAAAGGGCGAAACATACGGCTATGCGATACTGTCCGTACTTGAGGAGGCGGGATTTGAAAATCTCATGGAAGGTACACTCTATCCCGTACTGACAAGGCTCGAAAAAAAAGGACTTATATCATGCAGAAAAGCAAAATCTCCGTTTGGACCAATGAGGAAATATTACTCCATTACGCAAAAAGGAGAAAAATATTTTGAAGAATTTTACAGCAGTTATTCAAAAATCTCTGCCGCCGCACAAAAGGTTCTGAATGGAGAGAACAGCACAGAAAAGGAGGGTTTTAACAGTTAAAACAATTTTATAAAAAGCTATAAAAATATGTTGACTTTTATAATTTTAAAACAGAAAGAGAGGTGAAAACCGTTATTGAAAAATTGACAAAATCCAACTTTTATGTTAAAATCAGAGAAGATACGAAGCCTATGCGACAGCCAAGCG
>ONIF01000261.1 GCA_900317795.1 uncultured Eubacteriales bacterium
CTTTTACTTTTCCTTGTAATCCGGATTATCTTTTATATAAAGCGGCATCAATACACTATATTTTTCCAGTATCATAAATTTTTCCTCAATCTCTTCCGAACAAGTCCCTCGTATAGACCTTGCTGCGAACATCATCAAGACAGCTATCATAGCGGTTTGCAATAATAGCCTGTGATTCTTCCTTGAATTTTTCAAGGTCGTTGACGATCCTGCTGCCGAAGAACGTACTTCCGTCTTCGAGTGACGGTTCATAGACGATCACGGTCGCACCCTTTGCCTTTATACGTTTCATAACACCCTGTATAGAGCTTTGGCGGAAATTATCACTGTTACTTTTCATCGTCAGCCGATAAACCCCGATGATCACTTCTTTTTCCTTTGCTTTGTCATAGGCATCATCTGCCTGATAAGCACCCGCAATTTCAAGCACTCTGTCTGCGATATAGTCTTTTCGGGTACGGTTGCTTTCCACGATAGCTTCTATCAGGTTTTCGGGAACTTCTTCATAATTTGCCAGAAGCTGTTTGGTATCTTTCGGCAGGCAGTATCCGCCATAACCAAAAGAAGGATTATTATAATGCATACCGATTCTCGGATCCAGGCATACACCGTTGATGATTTCCTGCGTATTCAGACCTTTCATTTCCGCATAGGTATCCAGTTCATTGAAGTAGCTGACACGCAGTGCAAGATAGGTATTGGCAAACAGCTTGACAGCTTCCGCTTCCGTAAAGCCCATGAACAAAGTATCTATCTCTTTCTTTTCTGCACCTTCACGCAGCAGCTGTGCAAAAGTATGGGCTGCTTTTACAAGCCGCTCGTCCTTTGGATCCGTACCCACGATGATACGGCTGGGATAGAGATTATCATAGAGTGCCTTAGATTCTCTGAGAAATTCCGGGCTGAATATAATATTTTTGCTGCCTGTTTTTTCTCTGATGGATTTTGTATAGCCGACAGGGACAGTCGACTTGATGACCATAACGGCATTCGGATTACATTTGATGACCAGGTTAATAACCGCTTCCACAGCACTCGTATCGAAGTGTTGTGTTTTGTTGTCATAGTTGGTAGGAGCGGCAATCACCACAAAATCCGCTTTGCTGTATGCGGATTCCGCATCCAGTGTTGCCGTAAGATCAAGTTTTTTCTCTGCAAGATACTTTTCTATATAATCATCTTGGATAGGAGATTTTTTCTGATTGATCAGTTCGACCTTTTCGGGAACAATATCTACCGCATAGACCTTATGATGCTGAGATAGTAATGTTGCAACGGACAAGCCTACATAACCCGTTCCTGCTACTGCTATCGTATATTTTTGATTCATATTCCATACTCCCTTACATATAGCATATTTTATACCACTCGGCAAATTTTCGGATTCCTGTTCTGAGCGAAGTACTCGGTTTAAAACCGTAATCTCTTTCCAGGGCATCCGTATCGGCATAAGTGACGGGCACATCTCCCGGCTGCATAGGTACAAGCTCCTTATGAGCTTCAAAGTCATAATTTTCCGGCAGCACTCCTGCACGTACCAGTTCTTCGGACAGTATCCTAACGAAATCAAGCAGATTTTCAGGATGATTGTTGCCTATATTGTAGACAGCGTAAGGGGGAATCGGCAGACCGTCTTCACCGTTCTTTTTTTCGGGAGCCCCCTGCATTACCCTGACCACTCCTTCCACAATATCGTCAATATATGTGAAGTCACGTTTGCAGTTTCCATAATTGAATATTTTAATTGTATCGCCCCTAACCAATTTATCGGTAAATCCAAAATAAGCCATATCAGGACGGCCGGCAGGACCATAGACCGTAAAGAAACGAAGTCCCGTTGACGGGATATTATATAATTTTGCATAAGAATAAGCCATCAGCTCATTGGACTTTTTGGTAGCGGCATACAGCGAAACAGGATTATCCACTTTATCCTCCGTACTGTAAGGCACTTTTTTGTTGGAGCCATAGACTGATGAGCTTGATGCATATACAAGATGTTCAACAGGAAAGCGGCGACACGATTCCAATACATTAAAAAAACCGATGATATTCGATTCTATATATGCATCGGGATTTTCAATGGAATACCGCACCCCCGCCTGTGCGGCAAGATTCACCACAACGGAAGGCCGGTACTTTTCAAACAAGGAATTCATCAAATTTTTATCGGCAATATTACCTTTAATAAAATCAAACCCGGTATATCGGGACAGTTCTTTCAGGCGATACTCTTTTAATTTAACATCATAGTAATCATTCACACTGTCGATACCAATGATATTGGCTGTCGGAACATATGACAGTAACTTTTTCACAAGATTTGCTCCGATGAAACCCGCAGCTCCTGTAACCAGTAAAGTTTTATTATCCAAATCAATACGTTCCATCCTATCACTTCCTCACGCATAAAATCAAACCTCACTGCTCCGGTAATACAAAAAATGTACATTTTTTACACATAGCTCAATTACCGCTAAAACACACTGTAAAACATATTTTTCAAAATTCCACGTTTCATATTATATAATATTTTAAATTGCCTGTCAAGTCATCCAAAATTTCCAATTGTAAAATATGCAGTAATAATCAGTTTTTTTTTTGTTTATTTTCAACCAAACCCACCTTCCCTAACAATTCGGGAACGGCAGCAAAATTTGAAATCACAAAAAATGATCCTGTAACTATATCTTCGTGCAGATTTCCAATTTGCCCTTTTGTAGTTGACATAAACAAGGATATATGATATTTTTGATTTTCGGCAGGGAACATTTTTTTGTTTATATCCATATAATATTCGGTTGTTTTTTCGTTGTCATTGGTAAAAAGATAACGGTGCATTTCAAAATTATATATTGGCTTTTTGATATATGTATCATGATAGCTTTTTCCGAATTCTTTTGTATTATATCCCATATCTGCCATAAGAGTTCTTACTTTGTCGGCATATGTTCTGTCAAAGAGAATGTCTATATCAGCGTGTTCCCTTATTTCCGACTGAGGCCACACATCTTTTATGATACAACCCTTTAACGGAAGATACCATATTTTATTTTTTTCAAACACCTCGAATATACGCTCTTTTTCGGCTTCAAAAAGAATATTTATCCGCTGGACATTGAGATATTTATGATAAAATTTTTCCTTTATTTTGTCATTGATGACATCATGGCTTAAATTATGTACGGAAAGGTCGGTCAATGCAGTGATTTTGTGTTTTTGACAGATTTGGAACAATTGCTCGAAATCTGTTTCCCGAAGTAACGCTTCATCGGGTATTTCATCGTTCAGTGAACACCATATCAGGTAAATAAGACTGCCTTTTATATCCATATCGGAG
>ONIF01000265.1 GCA_900317795.1 uncultured Eubacteriales bacterium
GATCGCACCGAGGAACTGGGCCGCCACATATCCGATGAAGTCTGTGACGGTCATGCCGCCGTTGATCAGGACGCCTACAGAGACGGCCGGATTGATATGGCAGCCAGAAATATTGCCGATGGAATACGCCATCGCAACAATCACCAGACCGAACGCAACCGCCGTCATAAAATACGCTGCATCCGGTGTGCCGCCTGCACAGCCGGTTACAACCGCCGTCCCGCAGCCAAACAATACCAGTACGAAGGTACCGATACATTCTGCCAGACATTTTTTGAGTAGTGCCATAAAAAGACCCCCTTGACAATTCCGCCCACAGGCGGTTATTTTTGCAGGAGAAACACCGAACCGATCGGCACAGCGTATTTTGTCAACATACAAAGACCCGTTGGCGGATCTTCGCTCTGCTCCCGACACCGACCAAGCAACAGCCCGGCATCTCCCACGGTATATGTCTATTATAAACCTTTTTGCATCGGTATGCAACTACAATTTTGTCTGACACCGATAAAAATTTTGTAACAAATTGGCAGTTCCTCCGCTACACATTTCTGCGTTTTTTTCGGTTACACTACCCGAAAGAGACGTGTTTCCACCATCATCCCTCAAACAATGGTATCCTCGTCCATACGGCAGACAGAAAAACAGGACACCGCCCTGTTCAAACAAGGGAGTGTCCTGTGAAAGATCGTATGAAGCCCGGCTGTCACTCGGAAGGGCAATTCGTCCGCTGCGGTATCTGTCATCACACAGGTACTATGATGTCTGAACGCAGCCATCCCTTTGCGGCGGCTGTCCCATGAAACGGAACTTACCCCAGACAGTGCCAAAAGCCTTCCAATGTAGCGAAATAGTCCTCTACGGTCTCGGCACGACGAATCTCGATCACCGAACCGTCTTCCCGCAGCAGCAATTCCGCTGAATGCAGGCGACCATTATAATTGTAACCCATCGCAAAACCGTGGGCACCGGTATCGTGGATCACGAGGATGTCGCCCTTATCGATCTGCGGCAGGGCACGGTCGATAGCAAACTTGTCGTTGTTCTCGCACAGGGAGCCCGTCACATCGTACACATGATCGCAGGGAGCGTTTTCCTTTCCCAGTACCGTGATGTGATGGTACGCACCGTACATTGCCGGACGCATCAGGTTCGCAGCACAAGCATCTACGCCGATGTATTCCTTGTAGATGTGCTTCTCATGGATCGCCGTTGTCACCAAATGACCATAGGGAGCCAGCATAAAACGTCCCAGTTCGGTATAGATGCTGACATCCCCCATGCCAGCCGGTACTAAAATTTCCTCGAAGGCTTCCTTCACGCCCTGACCGATGACCATAATATCGTTCGGCTCCTTGTCAGGGGTATAGGGCACGCCCACGCCGCCGGACAGGTTGATAAAGCTGATATGTACGCCGGTCTCCTGCTGGAGTTCTACTGCCAGACGGAACAGGATCTTCGCCAGTGTCGGATAGTATTCGTTCGACACCGTATTGCTCGCCAGGAAAGAATGAATCCCGAAGTGCTTGGCACCAAGGGCTTTCAACTGTAAGAAGGCATCCCTGATCTGCTCACGGGTCATACCGTATTTGGCATCGCCGGGGTTATCCATGATGGTGGTCGAGATGGAGAAGGTACCGCCCGGATTATACCGGCAACAGATCGTCTCGGGAATGCCGCAGGCTTTCTGCAGCATATCAATATGGGTGATGTCATCGAGGTTGATGATCGCACCGACCTCTTTCGCAAAGCGGAACTCCTCCTCCGGCGTATCGTTGGAAGAGAACATGATGTCGGGATGACCAAAGCCACACCTCTGGCTCATCAACAGTTCCGCATAGGACGAGCAGTCTGTGCCGCAGCCCTCTTCCTTGAGAATTTGTAGGATGGCGGGAGTCGGTGTAGCCTTCACCGCAAAATACTCCTTGAAACCCTTATTCCAAGCGAACGCCTGTTTCAGACGTCTTGCGTTCTCCCGAATGCCCTTCTCATCATAGATGTGAAAGGGGGTGGGGAATGTCTTGATGATATCCTCTGCCTTTTCCTTTGTTAAAAACGGTACCTTTGCCATAACCGTCCCTCCTTGAATTTCAAAAATATGCTTCTATTGTACCGCATTCAGCACCGGATTGTCAATGTTTTATCAAGCCGGAAGCAGGGCAACCGCATGAAAGAATCATAAAAATTTATTAAAAATGACGCTTGACAAAAATTCATCATCAAAGGAACATTTGAAGCGTTTCGCTTTTAGGCTTAACTTAACCGAAGTAAAAGATTTATAGAGGTTTGTTGCAATATGACGCAAAACAGCGAAATTTTCACCGCTATTATCTACTCGCATACGACAATGATCTTCGTCAAAGGACATATCCAGACACCAATGCAAAGAGTTTTCAATTCCCCAATGCTGCCGAACTGCCCTAGCAAACAATTTAACATCTGTAACAGATGTTATGAAATATCTGACTTCCACTGTTTCTACATCATTGACGATCCTTGTGCTGCGAACCATTCCGACAGCATTAAGATTACACCAATCATTTTTATCAGCAATTCCGTCAACATCTTCCGTTAAGAAGTATTCTCTCTTTTCTATGCGTCCATGATCTTTTGCAGAAGTTTTTGTTTTTGATAAAGGGTAGAAATTCGGTTCTTTTTGGGCTGTTTCAAAGTAAAGTCTTACGTCGTCGTGCAACGTTTCCTGATTGCCCTTCAAACAAATAACATAGTCACACTCATGCTCGGTAATTTTTCTGACCGTTTTTTTCTGACAACTCATTGCATCGCTCGTAATAATACAACCTTTTACATCTATGCAATCCAATAATTCCGGCACTGCAGGTATTTCATTGCTTTTTTCATTCACTCGAATCTGACCTAAAACCACTCCGGCATGGTTTGCCCATGCACTTACCATATGAATGACATTACGATTATTTTCTTTGTCCTGCGTGCCTCTTAATGTTTTTCCATCAATGCTGACAATTTCTTGTTCTTTTATATCTATTACTGCTTTCACCCAGTTGATAAAACATTTTTCAAACTCTTTAGGCTTTATGATAGCAAATATTCTTTGGAATGTATCTTCTGTTGGTGTTCCGTTTTTAAGCTCAAGATGATACGTCTTTTTCAATATTTCTTGTTTGGCTTTACAATACATAGCTATTTCGCTCCAATGCTCTGCTCCTGCTGTTACTGCTATGATCGCCATTACGACTACTTCTACCAATTTGTACTTTATTTTCCCCTGCTGCCTTACTTTATTTTCCCCTGCTGCCTACTGTCGCTTAATTCTTCAAAGTATTTTGTCATTGTTGACCAACTCCTTTTGGTCAATTATAACATATTTCTTCTTCTTTTTCATGCGGTTGCCCTGGAAACGAAGAACGCTATGATTTTTTTGACGGAAAAGACGGCTATTGGTATGGCTTTATGCATGAGCAAAACCGAGACGGAAATGCTGTTTTTAACAAAATAAAAATCAGCAAGGCAGATTATTCTTTCACGGAAGAAACGATGATTGTCAACGGAGCAAGGACACACGCAGTCGGCTATCACAGTGGGTATAATGTCAATCCGTCGAGAGATGTACATAGTGTTCTGCTGAACGGTTTTCTGTATATAGTCTCTTATGATAATACCAAAGTTTACAAAATCAACATTGACAATCCTGCCGATGTTAAAGAAATACCGCTTGGCTTCACGTCAAACTACACCTGCAATGATGACTATTACCGCAGCGGTTCGATATATCTTGCAAACGTTGGTGACTGGATCATTGGCAGCGATTTTCTTATCAATACGGAGGACAGAGTTTTCAAAAAAGCCAACAATGCCCCTTGGACTTACACCAGTACACCGCTGTTTCCGTACGGACCATATCTGTTCAGTTTTGGCGGTTACTATGCCAATGCAACAAGGCAGAACCTGTTTCTTGCCACACCGTATTTGGCGACAATCAATAATCTTGAAACCTCTGTCATCAAGACAGCAGAC
>ONIF01000266.1 GCA_900317795.1 uncultured Eubacteriales bacterium
ATCCGTTGTCATATCAATATACGAAGATGACTGTAATTCTGTCGTCAAAATAATTTCACTGTCACCGTCAAGCAGCGGCAATGCTAAAAGTAATCCGGTTATAAACTGAGAACTTACATTCCCCGCAATCTCATATATACCACTTTTAAGCTGTCCTGATATTTCGAGCGGTAATTCTCCCTTGGTCTTGCACTCTACATTCTTTTTCGGCAGGCAATCCAAATATATCCCTATCGGTCTTTCAGGCAGCTTTCCATGTCCAGAAAATACCGTATTCACTCCGCCTGCTGCACATACGGGAATTAAAAATCTCAATGTTGAGCCGCTTTCTCCGCAATCCAGAACCACATTTTTCTTTTTAAAAATATTTGTGCCGTCAACGGTCAGCTTCTCCCCGTCAAATTCTATATCAGCTCCAAGCAATTTCATACATTCTGTTGTTGCCTTTATGTCATTTGAAAAATCCACAGGAAATATTGTACTTTTCCCTCCTGCAAGTGCAGCACATATAATTGCTCTGTGAGCTGCGCTCTTTGACGGCGGCATAGATACCATTCCAAAAAATTCGCTATTCTTTATCCTTATTTTTCCCATTCAAACACACTTCCTTTTTATTCTCCATATATCATATCACAACATTCTCTATCAGTCAAATAAAAAAGCAGCTATACTTTCGTACAACTGCTCAGTCGGGGTTATATCGTATTTTTCGCTTGTCACCAACGGTAATTTTACCTTGCTCATCAATTTGAGCACGGGCGGTATTACGGCAATTTGCACTGCACTCATTATTACTACTTGCCATATCCTCATTACTACTCTTGTAAAGTAGAATTCAACAAACATACCATCATTTGCATTATAAGATAGATATGCTATCCATATAGTCGTTATAAACAAACTTATTATAAACTGTGTTATACCTACTGAAAGTATAACAAACCATATATTTGTACGTTTCTTCAAAAACAGACCATATACCAAGCCTGACAAAGCATAAGTTAAAGTTATCGGTGGAAACCACGCTCCGACAGGGTGTATTATACAGCTAATAATATCACCAAATCCTGCAACCAATGCACCACCTACACCTCCATAAAGTCTTGCAGCTATCACAACAGGGATAAATGACAGGCTTATCTTTATAGTTGCCGTATGTATCTCCAACATTCCCAAAACTGCTTGAGCAGCCATGAGAACCGCAATAATTGCTATTGTCTGAACAGAGGTCTTTATATTTATTCTGCTTTTTTTCATAAAAAAATACCCTCCTATTATTACAAAGTTCCCCGACTATTATTACAAAGTTCCCCGAAATAATAAGAAGGCACAATAAGCCGTTATATTATCCTTCACAGCGGGATGCAACTCGTGTACCGCAAGAAATACTCTTTTCGTTCAGATGACAACTCCCCGTTTATCTGACACTTTACGCAACACAAATTTACTCTGCAAGTGATACTATAACATAAATGTATGAATTTGTCAATAATCAATTTTTACTTTTTATATATTCGTCAATGGACTTTGCAGCGGCTTTTCCTGCACCCATTGCAAGTATGACTGTTGCAGCACCTGTTACTGCATCACCGCCTGCATATACACCTTCACGGCTTGTCATGCCGCTGTCACCATCTGTTACTATACAGCCATGTTTATTCGTTTCAAGCCCGGGTGTAGTACTTCTTATAAGCGGATTCGGACTTGTGCCTATTGCCATTATCATGGTATCAACATCAATAACGAACTCACTGCCAGCTTTTTCAACAGGTCTGCATCTTCCGCTTGCGTCAGGCTCTCCCAATTCCATTTCTATACATTTTATTCCTTTTACCATACCTGTATTATCTCCAAGCACCTCAACAGGATTTGTCAAAGTCCTAAAAATAATGCCTTCTTCCATTGCGTGTTCAACTTCCTCTTTTCGTGCAGGCAGTTCATTCATACTTCTTCTGTAAACGATATAAACATTCTCCGCACCCATTCTTTTTGCACATCTTGCAGCGTCCATCGCAACATTTCCTCCACCGACTACCGCAACATTTTTACTGTGCATTATGGGAGTTTTTGCACCCTCTTTATATGCCTTCATAAGATTGATTCTTGTAAGATACTCGTTTGCGGAATATACCCCTTTCAGACTTTCTCCGGGAATATTCATAAATCTCGGCAAGCCTGCACCGCTGCCTATATATACAGCTTCATTTCCCATTTCAAACAATTCATCTATTGTAAGAACCTTGCCTATTACCATATTTGTTTCTATATCTACGCCTATCGCTTTAAGATTATCTATCTCATTCTGTACAATTATTTTTGGAAGTCTGAATTCGGGAATGCCATAGACCAATACACCGCCTGCCAAATGCAAAGCTTCATATACAGTTACTTTATATCCCAATTTTGCAAGGTCGCCTGCGGCTGTCAACCCGCTCGGTCCCGAACCGATTATTGCCACTTTATGTCCGTTTGATACAGGCATTTTCGGCTTTTCCTTTGAATTTTTTCTATGATAGTCCGCTACAAATCTTTCAAGTCTGCCTATGCCTACACTTTCGCCTTTGATACCCCTGACACACTTGCTTTCACATTGTCTTTCCTGCGGGCATACCCTGCCGCATACGGCAGGAAGTGAACTTGACTGAGATATTATCTCATAAGCTCCCTCCATATCTTCATTAGCAACTCTCTCTATAAATGCAGGTATATCTATAGATACAGGACAGGCTGTACGGCATGGCTTATTCTTACAATTAAGGCATCTTTTTGCTTCATTTACTGCCATTTCATAAGTATATCCCAATGCAACTTCATCAAAATTATTTTTCCTTATATTAGGATCTTGTACCGGCATGGGACATTTCTTTAAATCCATATTTCTTTGCACTGCCATTTTATTTATCCCCCTGTTTCATCAAATTGCAATTTTCATCTCTTACTCTTGTTTCAAAATCTCTGTAAATAGTTCCCCTGTGCATTGCTTCGTCAAAATCAACAAGGTGTCCGTCAAAGTCGGGACCATCTACACACGCAAATTTTGTCTGACCTCCTACCGTAAGGCGACAGCCTCCACACATTCCCGTTCCGTCTATCATGATAGGATTCATACTTACAATAGTCTTTATTCCATATTCCTTTGTCAGCTTACATACAAACTTCATCATAATAAGAGGTCCTATCGCTATGACTTCATCATATTGATTTCCCTCTTTAATAAGTTCTTCGAGAGCATTTGTTACAAGTCCTTTTTT
>ONIF01000272.1 GCA_900317795.1 uncultured Eubacteriales bacterium
GCTGCTGCCCGGCTTCCAGCCTACCATATACTGCTCATTGTCAATAGCTTTCGCGGCATAAACGCAAATTACTTACCCACACATTCTATGGATGCCTCTGAAATTCTTGAATATCGCACTTGTTAATTTCTTTTGATTGACAGAATATTTTAGTGAGACGTGTTTATAAATGCGAAGGCAATTACGCAAATTTGCTTATTCATATATTTTTAGGGGTATAGTGATAATTATTCAAAGCATTTTCATATTTCCGGATAAAGTATTTTCTGTAATCTTCCGGCTCCAACACTTCCGCATCTCCGCCGAACTTAAAGAAATACATAAAGGTCTGCAGTTGTGTTGCCCGGCAGTGGACAAGATGATCGTCGTTTTTATCAAATTCATAAACCGGTCTGTGCTGTGTCCTGGACAAGAAAAATTCCTTTCCGTTATCCGTCAGCCTGACCGTAACATTACGAAGGATATCACTAAGATATAATACCCCGTCTGTATGGAATCTCTCTTCTATATAATTTTTCATGTCAGCATAGCTCTGGATCTCCGGGGTCTCTTCAAAAAATATCTGCTTTTCCGGTCTGATCTTTTCTATGCGCTGATAGCCCAGGATCTTACTCAGGGGAACACAAAGCGTTTTTTTATACACATATCCTTTGTCCGTCAGTCTCAGCGCAAAACCGGTGAGATAACTCTTGTGAACATCATCAGACTTTTCTATTGAGTAAGGAAAAATGTATGTGTCCCATCCGTCATTTTTTTTCAGCTTCAAGAGATATTTCAGCTCTATTTCATCGTTGAGATCATTTATGAGCTGTTTGTAAAATATCCTTTCCCTTTCAATACGTGTTTTCTGGCAGTACTCCGTTATCAGATGAACATAAAATGCCGCAAAATCCGCCGAAACGGGATCATTTACCGGATCATAATTAATAACAAGTCCTGCAGCCTCCATTTTTTCCATGATTGTTTTATTCGGCTTGATATTAACGCCCTTTGCACCTTTGTTTCTTGTTTTAACGACAGCTTCCCGATCAAATATTCTTCCGTCATACATATTTACAAAGACGTTGTTCAGAAATTTGTTTACGGTAAATTTATATTTGTTATCCGGAGCATCTGCATTTGTTCTGAAAAGTTCAATGTCGTTTTTGATAATTGTATCCGATTCTTTGTTCAGACTGATATACATACCGCTTTCAAGTACAGTGCTCATATCATCATCTCCTTTAATTTATTCTACCACAATACGGTAGAGAAATGCAACATAAGTTTGCGAGAAGTGGCTTAATATCTGATATATACGGTAGATAGTATAGATTATCCTACGTTTTGACAGTACCATACAAATCTGATATAATGAATACAGTCAAACGATGGGAAACAGAGACAACCGCTTCTGCGGTATAATTCAAGGAGGTATGTGGAATGAAGTGTTATCTTATTTTACCGGAAAGGAGGTTTTCTGATGTTGGGATTAATTTCTGGCCTGACTGCCGCTAAGGTAGGAAGCACAATCTTGACCGGTATTATGGGCGTCAATACAGTCGTCAATGTAGCGTCCTTTATCAAGGATATCATCGACGACTAAGTGACCGGCAGAGATAAAAGGAGGTGAGTGTAATGAGCAAAAAAGCAGTAAAAGAGCTTCTCCATGTTCTTGATGCTATTGAGCTCATGTGAGTAAGACGGAAGCAGGAACAACTTTATACAACTGAAAGGTGGTGATAATATGGTATTCAGTTTCTTCAAGGAGATCGGCGAGTCTCTCGGCAGCATCCTGGATGTAATCTTTCATCTGTAATGGGAGTGACTAACTCGCTGAAAGGAATCACAGCAGCAGAAATCACTAAGGCAGGAAAGGAGTGAGAAAATATGTGGACGATCAAGATTGCCATTGATATCGTCAAGGCTCTTCTCGGCTAAGCAGGATTATCGAAATCTGATTTAGGGAGGTGAAATGTATGTTTATTATTGGTATCATCATCAATGTGGCTGCGTCTCTTCTGTGAGCATGAGCCGGGACCATAAACTTTCAGGAGGTGAAATGACATGGGCTGTTCTTTTGCGGAAGTTGAACAGGTAGTGTGACCAGGCGGCGGAATGCCGTCTTTTTTTTTTTAATACCACAAGGTAATTATTTTGGCAATTACATATAAAATAAGATGTTTTCCTGCGTTCCTATTGAACATTTTTGTGAAAAGTGATATACTATATTAGGGTGATTATATGAACAATGAACTGAAAAAAAATGTTGTAGAAATGCTTAAAGAAATTAAAAACGGTGGCACTTTGTCAGCACTGTTTCTTGGACAGAAATATATTAAATCTGATCAGAATTTTTTCAAAAATTTGTCACACAGTCTTGATATAGGCAAGGAAGAAATAACCCTGAACAAATTATGGGAAAATACAGACCACAAGAAATTAAAAGGTGCACTGTTCCAGGCAGGAATTGAAACAAATTGTTGTCCGTTCTTCAGAACAATCATGAATATGAGCTGGAACATTGTCGTATCTTCCAGTATTAATGTAGATTGGATGACAAAAGCAGTCGGAGAAAATTTTGAGCTTCAGACAAGAGTACTTTCAAAAGATGAAAAACTGAATTTTTACAGAGATTGTAACGGAAAAACGCTTATATCATTCGGTAACGAAGACAATATTCCGGATAACACTAAAGAATTGAATAGTATAAAACGAAAATACAATTCTAGTGTTTTACCTGATATTGTAAAAAATGTATTGGACCAGTGGGGGTTTGTCGTCGTTGACGGTATAGAAGAAGATGACTGGATGTCACTGCGGCTTTATCTGGGGGACTATCCGGACAAACGAATCTATATATTCGGTATGACAAAAAAACAGCTGGAAACTTTTATGCCTGATTCAGAGGATGATATTGGCACTAAAATAATCCTTGTAGAAGAATCTCTCAATGAGGTTCTTGAAAAGCTGAATATGATTGATGAGATCATAGAGCGTCCTCTTGTTGATTCCAATATAGTCAGGGTAACGCTGCCGGACGGCGATGTTCTCTGGTTAGACAGAAAAGATATTACCAGATTTGAAAATATGGGCATCACCGTGATGAGAGATGAACTCATGGGTTCACTTTTTGTTGATGAGACAAATATAGAACGATATTCTGCCGAATTCATGAACCAACACGAAAAAAAACAATGGCAGTATTTTAACGTA
>ONIF01000274.1 GCA_900317795.1 uncultured Eubacteriales bacterium
TGTAAGGTCGGAAAATAAACGTTCCCGCAAGCAGATAGATTGCGGTGCAATAATGACAACATTCATCGGACTGCTTTGCATGGGTAAGCCGGATTTTGATGCTGTCTCAGAGTTTCAGAACGATGCCGCATACTATCAGACTGCCCTTCATCTCACAAGGGGCTTTCCATCAGCCGCAACGCTTCGTCAGAGAATGGACGAGATCGGAAAAACACAGCGTGAACAGCTTTTGAAATTCAATACACATCTGTTGAAAAGCAATCATGTTGAACCGACAGCACTGAAAAACGGTATGATACCTTTGGATATGGATGTTACGCCAATGGATAACTCCAACACCAAAAAAGAAGGAGTTTCCTTTACCTACAAGAAATTCATGGGCTATGCTCCGATGATGGCATATATCGGGAAAGAGGGTTATCTTGTCAACACGGAATTGCGTGAGGGGAAACAGCATTGTCAAAACGGTACACCGGATTTTCTTCGTCAGACCATGAAGCTTTGCCGCAAAATAACCGACAAACCTGTTCTTGTACGCCTTGATTCAGGCAATGATGCTGCCGAAAATGTAGGTATCCTGCTTGAAAACGGTGCTTATTATGTCATCAAAAGGAATCTTCGCAGGGAAGACAGAGCCGAATGGGCTCAAAATATCCGATCATGGTGTAAAGATATCCGTGAACCAAGAGAGGGGAAAAAAGTCTATGTCGGCAGCACATTCAAGGATATTTTCTATACAACAGAAGATGGAGAACAAAAAAGCATTTGCAATCGAATTGTCTATGAAATGATCGAACGTGATTCATCTCCTGACGGTCAGATTTTTCTTGAACCGGAAATAGAATTCAATATGTTTTGGACAAATCTTGGAGAAAGTGATCAGGAAATTATTGACCTCTATCATGCTCACGGTGAATGTGAGCAGTTTCATAGTGAGATCAAAACAGATATGGGGGTAGAGCGTCTTCCGTCAGGCAAGTTTGACACCAATGAACTTGTTCTCGAACTCACCATGATCGCTTACAACATCCTGCGTATGCTTGGTCAGGAAATGATCAATCAGGGTAAAGCTCCGTCCAAAAGAATCGTCAGCCGAAAACGCATTCGTACTGTCATTCAAAGGGAAAATCTGCAAAAAATATTGACAGCTTATTTGATATGCTTTCTGCCTGACATTTTTGTGCATTTTCACAATGCTTTATTAAATTTGCTCATTTATAGCTACATATATTATTTTTAATTTGGATATTTATGCAATATATACATTTTTATACCATGTTTATTAATTTGATTTAAATTACACATATTATTTTATTTTCAATACTAATATTTATGCAATATGTATACTTTCAACAGCTTTTCAACACTCACAAATTTGAGCCACTCTCAAAATTGTGATAACTTTCGAGAATTTGCCACTTTGAAATTCAAAAAATCCGCTTTTAAAGCCATTTTTTAAATTCAACAAGTTTTCAACACTTTCAACAACTTTCGAGAATTTGCCACCCAACTTTCGAGAATTTGCCACCCAACTTTCGAGAATTTGCCACCCAACTTTCGAGAATTTGCCACTTTGGGTTTTCCCCGAAAGCCGCTTGTAGACTGGGCGGACGGGCATTTTCCAAAACGGGTAGATTCTGTAGAATACGTAGAATCTGTATGCCCGAGGCAAGCCGCACACTTAACGTGTGGCTTGCCTCGGACAGGTCAATCACTTAATGTGTAGGGCAGTTTCGAGAAATTGCCACTTTCAAAAGCCAGTAAAAGAAAAAGTTGGTTTCCCACTCCAACTTTTTTCTTTGCAGGAGAGTTTCGAGAAACTGCCACTTCAAAAAGCCGATAAAAGAAAAACAACCAGATATACCGCAAACACTTTTTCTTTATCGGCTGAATTTACACTTGACATTCCATGAATGTTTGAAGTAATATTATAATAATACTGATTTAATATTTAAAGGAGCGTTTTCATGCAAAAAGATGAAATTATTCGCACTATCAAGACTCAATCACCTGACGCTTTTCTCCAAAAAGCCCGTAAGCGTGGCTGGATTTGTCCCGAATGTCACAACGGTGAAGGAAAAGACGGTGACGGCATTGTCCTCAACAAAAAAAATTCAACCTACAAGTGCTTTCGCTGCGGTTTCAACGGGGATATTCTTGACCTTATCGGTAAAACTTTCAATCTGCCCGATTTCAAAGACCAACTCCACAAAGCTGTTGAAATTTACGGCTTGACGCAAATTTCCTCACTCTCTATGCAACAACAAGCTGTCAATATTATCAAAAACATAGGTATTTCGCAATCTTCCGCCGATATGTCCGATTACTTTGCCAAATGCCATACAGCCCTCAAAGACACTTCTTACTTTACAGGCAGGGGTATCTCACAAGAACTTCTCGACCGCTTCAACATCGGCTATGATGCCTCTTTCACCGACAACGGCAAACTCAAAAAGCCCATGCAGGCTGTTATTTTCCCTACCTCTGCTCAAACCTACGAAGCCAGAAATATTGCCATTATGCCCGGAAGTTCCGGCTTTCGCTATTACAAACACGGCTCTGCCTCTCTCTTTAACGGCTCCGCTCTCGAACAGGAAAAAGAAAAACCCGTTTTTATCGTGGAAGGTATTATTGACGCTCTCTCCGTCATGCAGGCAGGCGGTCAGGCTATAGGGCTTTCAAGTGCCGATAATTACAGGCTTCTCCTGACAGAACTTGATAAAATCGTGCCTGCAAAACCCCTCATTCTCTGCTTTGACAATGACGATACGGGGGCTGATTTTCAGCAAAAACTCGCTGATGAACTCGATAAAAGGCATATTTCTTTTTTACAGGCAACCAAGGATATTATCGGGGATTATCACGATCCGAATGACAGGCTCGTCAAAGATGCAGACGGCTTGAAAAATGCCGTTATCTCCTTGCATGAAAGGGCTGCCGCCATGCCCGATACCGCTGAAAAAGCCAAATCCGACTATCTCAAAACAAGTGCAGGCAAATCCCTTACTGCTTTACTGGATACCATTGCGGCAAATGCCAAAAAACCCCGATTTTCCACGGGTTTCAAGACCATTGACGACGCTCTCAACGGCGGTTTATATACGGGGCTTTATTTTATCGGGGCAATTTCCTCTCTCGGAAAAACCACTCTCACCCTGCAAATTGCCGACAATCTCGCTAAACAAGGGC
>ONIF01000448.1 GCA_900317795.1 uncultured Eubacteriales bacterium
ATATTTTCGGGTATATTTTGCGGTATCGGTCTTATATTTTTAATGGTATCATGGATTATTACGGCAGTCATTGCAGACAGGAAAAAAAATTGTACGTCAAAGGCTGTCGGCACGGTTACGGACCTTGTCAGAAGTACAAACTATCATGACAGGAACAGTCATGCAAGGGGATTTCACCCCGTCGTGCAGTACACGACCGATAAAGGCGAAACTTTATCAGTCACTTCGGCTGTTTCGACAAATCCTCCGAAATATAAAGTCGGAGATATTGTTAATGTAAAGTATGACCCCAACAAGCCCCAAAAATTTTACATAGACGGTGACAATACCATCAATATAGTCAAAATTGTATTTTTATGTGTTGGTCCGGGGCTGATAGTACTTGGTCTTTTGGTGGGAATACTCGTATTCATATTTGCATAAAAAAGGGGAATGAGAATTTTATTTCTCATTCCTCATTTTTAATTCCTCATTCAAAAAAAGAAATCCGCCCAACCGTTCATGTCATAGATAACCTGCCTACGAGATAAGCAGGTGGGTGCCTGCTCAATGATTTCATACTCCCTTCGTCCGCTGAAACAGCGGGAGGTCTGAAGTCCGTCACCGAAGCCAAGCTCCCGAAATACAATTTGTAGGGTTAAATAGACATTTATACGAATTGGGCAGAACTTTCAAACAATCTGATGTTTTTTTGTATGAATATATTATATAACAAACTGCCGAAAAAATCAAGAGGAAATTTAATGTTTTACAGAAAAATTATTCTTCGTCTGCACTGTCATACATATCGTCATAATCAAATTTTTCTTCAAAGAGTTCTGCAAGGGTATCAAGGAGGGCTTCGTCATCAATTTCTGCAAGCTGAGGCTCACCGTTCTCATCAACAATGTCCTCGAATATCATGTAAACACCCTCGTTATTTTCTTCATCGGGCATTTCAAATAAGGGCATCAATGCATAATAGTGACCGTCTTTGTAGTCAAGCTCCTCGATGATTTCAAATTCATATTCATTTCCCTCGTCATCAAGAAGTGATATAAGATTAGCGTCATACATTTCATTTTCAAGTTCCTGTTTGCTCATAGCGGACATCTCCTTTTTAATAAAAATTACTATCTTATTTTATTATAAATATTTCAATAAGTCAATACAAAATTTCACTTCTCGGATTTTTTTGACTTCCGGTTAATGCTTTCATTCATTTTTACAAACATATTGGAAAGCGGTTTGTAAATCAGCATGGTGACAACAGCGTCAATCATGCCTTTCACAAACGTGAACGGAAGATTGAATATGATAAGCGATTTAATAAGATTGTCGGAGGCAGGGAGAATTGTTTTATACATTCCTATAATCACATTCATGTCACCGCCTGCCCAAAGCTGTGCATAAGCAGGATAAACGATAAAATAATTGATAACTACACTTAAAGCGGACATTGCCAATGCCCCCGCTATGCAGGCAATAAGAGCCGTTTTTTTCGTTTTCTTGTGCTTATATATCATTCCTGCCGTGAACGCAAATACCGCACCGAAAAGAAAATTGGCAAACTCCCCCACTCCCACCGAAGAACCAAACGGCAAATGTATAATATTTTTCAAAAGGCATATTACAACTCCATAAATTGGCGATATGACAAATGCCCCTATCAATTCGGGAATGTCCGAAAAGTCGATTTTAAGGAAAGACGGCACAAACGGAACAGGCATTTCAATATACTGCAGTACAACGGCAACCGCTGTAAGCATGGCAGTAATTGCAATTTTGGTAATGTTGTTTTTGTTTCTGGAAACGCTTTGATTTGTCATAGGAAAAACCTCCAAATAATTTTTTTTGCTGTCAACAAAAAAAGCCCCCGTGTATAAAAACAGGGGCATACTTGATTACACAAAGATGTATAGAAATATCTTCTTTCATCCGGACTTTGACCGTCGGCATTGGAATTACACCAATTCAGCAAAATAAATTCGCTCGTGGGCTTTAACCACCGGTGAGGAATTGCACCTCGCCCCGAAGACAGCATTTTTTTAATTTCAAGTGCATTATATCACCGATAATATAATATGTCAAGCATTATTTTTA
>ONIF01000343.1 GCA_900317795.1 uncultured Eubacteriales bacterium
AACTTGCTGAAAAAGGACTTCGGCTTTTTGAAGAAGTTGATAACGAGCCGTGTATGATACGGCGAAAACGAGGCAGCAGCAAAAGAAAATCACTTGCAGCGACCAAAAAGTTATTAAAATGTAAAGAAATAAGCTATGTATCAGAAGGATATTATCATGCCCATCATAGAAGAGCAATGTATTTTGATTTTGTAAAACACAAATGGGCAGTTAATGAGAGTGAGGAATCACCTGTCGAACGGGATAAAAAAACAAGTAGTGCTTCAAAAGGAATAATTCCCCGAGCGGCTGAAGAAGAATTTGCAGCAAGGCTATATTTTATTCAAAATTTAAGAAAGGATGAATATTTCTACGACGGAATTGCCTGTGATTCACCGACTGTAAGAGCTTATGTATTTGGCAAAACGTTTTCCTGGAAGCCCGTTACAACGTTCGGGATGGCTTTTTTTGGCAATTTGGGCGATTATGGGGTGGGGTACAGGAATGGCGGTGCGGAACGGTGCAGGCAAGTATTAGATAATACGTTATACAGCGAATTGTTTGATCAGATTAGCTACGCTTTCAACAGGTTGAAGCATGTTTGTGAAAATCCTGAGGAAGAACCGCCGGAGGATGCTTTTGTTCCGGTAGAAGATTACCGGGAAAAAGCCGTTGAGCAATACAAGAAAAAAGCGGCACAAGGAAATGCTGACGCAATTTGTCACCTGGGGGACTTATATTTTTACGGGGTATATGTTGAGCAAAATCAAAAATATGCCCTGGAACTATATAAGAAGGCGGCTGAAAAAGGAGATTTGCCTGCCATGAACATGTTGGCGGATCTCTATTATTACGGTGGTGGCGGCCTTGACCAGAATTATCAGCAGGCCATACTTTTATATCGAACGCTTAGCCGCAAAAAAGTTAACCTTTATGTACAGTATCAGTTAGGAAAAATGTACTTGACCGGGCAGGGTGTTAAGAAGAATGAAAAACGGGCGGTTAAATACTTTTGGTTAACCGGCTATTATGACTATGAACCTGGCACGTGGGAATACATCAAATGCCTGTATTATGGGATCGGCGTCAAACAGGACCGGAAAAAGGCCATGACCAGGAAATACCGGATTAGCGGCCAGCATCAGCAGGAACTGGTATGGATGCTGGAGAATGATTTTGATTCTCTTGACTGGGATGTAAAATATGAACTGGCTATGTTATATCAAAACCTTATACATCACAAATCATGGGAACGGGAGAAGTATACGGAAGAAGAAAAGCGACTTGATAATGCTGCTAATAAGATTATTTATGAAGCGGCAGATAATGGCTGTGCAGCAGCTGAACACGAAATGGGATTTTTTTGTCATATAGGTCCGGATTATGGATCTCCGGATATTCCCAAAGATGAGGAAAAAGCGCTTGAATGGTATACCAAATCTGCGGAACACGGGTATTTTGATTCCCAATGGGAGTTGGTTTTATATTACATGAATGGTACTTTTGATGTTTGTAAAACCATAAAAGATAAAATAGATCTGGATAAAGCAAGGTACTGGTTTAAGCGAATATCTCCTGAAGAACAGAAGTGTCGTTTTCACGTTACTCGAATTGGCAGAGAACTTGGAATTTGTACTGATGAGCAGATTGAGGAATGAATATATTGATAAACCAAATAATAAATAGGAGGAAGGATAAAAAATGGTTTATATTGTAAAGCCACCTTACAGAATTCCTGAATTTTTGAAGCCACTACTTGAAAAAAGAGCAAAAGTTGGCGGTTATACATTGAATTGGATTGATTCGAACCATATTAAAGATATTCCGAGAATATATTTTTATCCACGTCATGATTATGACACGCCGAAAGAGTATCTGGAAAGGAAAAAACAGATTGAAGGCATAGATGAAGAAATTGACAGAGCACAATTCGAACATGGAGAATACTACAGGGAACAATTTGAGGATAGTTGGGAAGATATTATTAGACGTGTCGGGGAAAATATGCAGTCGGATACGTATATGACCGATAAAGAGCGGTTTCTTGCGAATTCGAATGATGAAAATGACGCGGAAAGTCAGTTAAATCTGGCCAGGTATTACAAGAATAAAGAAGGAAGAGACTGGCGAGACAGGCGGGATAATTTAGAAAAATACTTATTCTTTGAAATGAAAGCAGCAAAAAATGGTAATGCAAATGCGCAATTTGAAGTGGGCAGGGAATTTTTATGGAGTGGTATTATTCAAAGTAATAAGAGAAAAGCTGCATTTTGGCTTCAAAAGGCGGCAGAACAGGATCATGCTGAGGCACAACAAATTTTAGGCAGGATATTAGGCAGAAGTTCGAGTAAAGACTATTATAAAATGGCTGTTTACTGGATGGAAAAGGCCGCAAAGCAGGGTAACGCTGGCGCTCAAACAGAATTGGCAGGATTTTACATGGAAGGAACTATAGTTAAAAAGGATATCGATAAAGCAATCTATTGGTACGAGAAAGCTGCTGAAGGGGGGTATGCTAACAGTTCACAAAAACTTGCACAATACTATTGTAGAAAAAACGATAAGGAAAAAGCGTTGTACTGGTACAAAAAAGCAGTTGACCAGGGGGATGGTCTCGCAGCTAAAGAATTTGCCAAGTTTTCCGGAGATCATG